>JAIRJY010000201.1 GCA_031260365.1 Nitrososphaerota archaeon
CAAGCAGAGCAATTAATTACACTACATAGCTGTTATTATAATGATAAACGTGCTGAATTTATCCAAAAACTCGTTAATATAACCCCTAAAGGTCTTAACAAAGCATTTTTGTCAAACAGCGGTGCAGAATCTGTAGAATGTGCAATAAAACTTGCTCGTAAAGCAACAGGAAAAACTGGAATCATCGCCGTAATGGGTGCTTACCACGGCAAAACAATGGGTGCTCTGTCATTAACATGGGACAAAAAATATCGTGACCCATTTATGCCTCTTATTCCTGATATAAAGCACGTTATACCTGATAATACTGACAAGCTATTGGAAGCAATAACTGACAAGACTGCGGCAGTAATCTTGGAACCCATTCGTGGAGAAGGTGGTATTCGTGTTCCACCAGATAATTACTTGTCGCAAGTACGAGAAATCTGTAACGAAAAAGGAGTTTTGTTAATTTTTGATGAAGTGCAAACAAGTTTTGGTCGCACAGGCAAACTTTTCTGTTGCCAAAACTGGGATATAACACCTGATATAATGTGTCTTGCTAAACCTTTCGCGGGTGGTCTGCCTATAGGCATTACAGTTTCCAGCGTTGATCTAATGTCAACATTTAAAATAGGTGAACATTCAACAACTTTTAGCGGGAGTCCTCTTGTGTGTGCTGCAGGTTGTGCTGCACTTGATGTACTGTTAGATGAGGATTTAGCTGGAAAAGCAGTAGTTAATGGAAAATATTTCAAATCACAACTTGAGGTACTTGCTTCTAAACATAAAATTGTCAAGGAAATACGCGGTTTAGGTTTAATGCTCGGAATGGAACTCCGGTATGATGTTTATGGGGTAATACTGAAGGCGTTAAGTAAAGGTGTTCTTATTATTGAGGCTGGACGAACTGTAGTGCGTATTCTTCCACCTTTAATTATAACTAAGGAGCAAATTGATAAAGTAGTTAACGTATTAGATGAAGCTCTAGGAGAAGAAGAAAATGAGCGCGCCAGCAGTACGTTTTCTAACTAATCTTCTTGGAATTTATAGTCCAAGCGGAAAAGAACAATCGATAGCTAACTTTTTAGCTACTCAAATGAAACAAATGGGTTTTGAAGTAGGTATAGACACAGTAGGTAATGTAATTGGTGTTGTAGGCGATGGGAAACCCGTTATTTTGCTATGTGGTCATATGGACACTGTTGTAGGTAACGTGCCGTTACGTGTTGAAGAAGGCAAAATTTATGCTCGCGGAGCAGTTGATGCAAAAGGGCCTCTAGCTGCGATGATTATGGCTGCTATGGCGGCATCTAAAGAACCTGATTTTAAAGGAAAAATTCTGATTGCAAGTGTTGTAGAAGAGGAAGCAACTAGCAGAGGCGTTCGTCATTTAATCACCGAAGGCATACAGGCAGATTACGCAATTTTCGGTGAACCAAGTGGTGTTGAAAATATCACCATTGGTTATAAAGGGCAGATTCAACTAAAAATAGTTATAAAAACTGAAACTGGTCATGCTTCAACACCTTGGTTATATGATAATGCACTTGAAAAAGCCTATGAGCTTTGGGAAAAAATCCGTTCTACGTGTGCTTTTCCATCTATGGATCCACAGGAAACACCTTTCACCTCAATAACTGTTTGTCTTGTAAAAATGGTCGGAGGGCAAGGAGACTCTGTTATTCCATTTGAAGCTGAAATGAATCTTGATGTTCGTGTGCCAATACAGTTCACAACTGCACAGGTTTACGATAAAATGATCAAGATAATTGGTAACTATCAAAACATAAACCCCAAAGTAGCCATAAACATTTCCGTACTTGATACAGTAGAACCCTTTGAAGCAAGTAAATCTTCTCCGCTTGTCCATGCGTTATCTCTGTCCGTTCGTAAAATCACAGGAAAAACTGCAACACTATTACGTAAAACAGGCACTGGTGATATGAATCTGTTAGGAAATGTTATGAATTTACCTATTGTAACTTACGGTCCAGGTGATTCACATCTTGATCACACACTTGATGAACACATCGAAATAGACGATTATCTAAACGGAATAGAAGTTTATAAAGAAGCAATTCTAAAATTGACCAATTTTACAACAAAGTCAACAACTAAATCAGATTTAACTTAAAGGACACATTCTTGTACGAGTATTATCTTAATATTGTTTGCTTCGTTGGTTTAGTTACTCCTTTTTTTTATCTTTTCTATAATAGACTTCTTGCAATATGTCTACTGATCTACGTAATGGTTCAAGTTTAAATTTGATTTTAAGAATTAATTAATCAATTTTTATTGTAGTTTTTATTTTTATTGTGTAGATTTGTTTCTATGTTGCATTTTTTGTGTCTTGATTTGTGAGGGGGAGGGGAAGGCTGTCAAAAGTTAACTGATTTATAGGTGTTTAGTTGTTTTTGACATTTTCTTCCCTATATTACTTGGATTACTTGTTAATGACGCTTTGATTTTTGCGTCTTTAGTTTAAACTATCGCTAAATACAACAATCTCAACAATAGTTAAAATATAATATTTCATCTAGGAGCCGAAAACCGTTTGAGCGACCGTGACAATACCATTAACTTCCATTTACCTGAAGAAGTTGCTGAAGATGAAAACCAAAACAGTGAATCTCTAACTGCTTCAGGGATAGCAGAATACATACGTTTTAATTGTTGTCCCCGTTTCTTCAAATTAACTTTTGAAGGTAAAGATATAAAAAAGCGAAAATGGCTCGAAGCTTTCAAACCCATTAATCCCCTCCTTTATGGTGCTGGTAAATTATTTGAAAAAAATAAAATTGCTGAAATAAAAGCGAAAGCTACTTTTTATTATGATTTTACTGCATCGTATGATCCCTATCAACATGGTTGGGAAAAAGCGGCGTCTTCTTTAAATGAGCTGCGACAGATTATTGAAGCTCAAATTCCAACAATAGCCGAAAAAACCAGTAGTAACTGTTTAACATTGCTTTATCAGGTACCTCTGAAAGGTCAAATTGGAGCGTGGGACATAAAAGGTATAGCTGATCTGATTGCAATTTGGTCGTCTGAACACGGAAAACTTGTTGTGCGGATCTTTGAAATTAAAGCTTCTTGGTCAGAGCAAACTACCCATCGTATTCAAGTGGCAATTTACGCTTTGTTACTTTCACAGGCACTTGGTAATTTATCGACTGAAATTGAGATTGAAGGTGGCGTAATCAGCCGTGAAACATGTATTGAAGTTTTTAACCCTCAAAATTTGCCTAAATTTAAACTATCTCCTTTAATTCAAGATGTTGAGCGATTACTTGCTGAAAACGGTGAATTAAATCGCATCCACCAAACGCCCTTAGAACAAGTTGATTTCCAACTTTGTTCAAGATGTGATCCCTGTAGTTTTAATGAATGTTGTATTATCTGTGCAGTAGAAACTGAAAACATAGCATTACTTAACTTAAGTCGCGGTGAACAGAAGGCACTTAAGTATCACGGCGTTTCAAAACTAGAAGATTTAGCAAAGCTCAAACCAGTATTTGATGCTTATAACTTGAGACCTTATGACTTTAGAAATATCCCTGCAAATGACCCGCAAAAAGTTCACGAATTATCCACTGACCCAATTATTGGTTCCAAGTTAGATTGGTTAATCGAAAGGGCTCAATACATGATAAGTGGCATTCGCCCTGAAAGTCAGTATGCGAGTAAAAGCCGTTGGATGCCCTGGTTAACTGGCACCGGCTACGGAAGCCTTCCAGAAGACAGCTCTTCTACAAATGTTGGTACACTAGTAACGCCTTGTTCTGATAGTATAATTCGGATTTATCTCTTCATCGAATGGGATTATATGCTTGATATAATCTCAATGGTTAGTGCTCGAGTAAACTGTACACACTACCACGGAGAACCACCTAGCATCTCTCAAACTGTCCGCGAATTGCCAGATGATTACCAGGACTGTCTCGACCAAGAAAAAAATCTCCTTGAAGCCTTTTTTAAAGACCTGACATTTGCAATTCAAAAGGTAGCAAACGAAGTAAACACTCCCAGCAAAGCACCCTTGCACTTGTATTTCTTCAGCCGTCAAGAACGCGACATTTTAATGAAAGCCGTATGTCGTCAGCCATCTATTATCAGTGCTAGAGCTGTTAGAGATCTGCTAGGGTTAAGACAAGCAATAGATCAACCAATGTTCTCAATCATTCAAGATGAAGTTCAACGTAGAAAAGCCTTAAAATTCCATAGTAATGGTCTTTTACCTATTCTTGAACAGATATCATTTTTTGACCGCAAAAATTGGAAAGCAACACGAAAAGACAACACTACTGTAGATCTAAACATCGTTTTCCGTGACGGACTGTTCAATTATGCTTTACCTTTCAACAGAAGCACTGATGGATCTATAACATTCCTACGAGACGATTTAACGAATAAAGACGGTTATTATCCTGCCCGTGCCCGGTTTGGTAACCAAATACCTATTGAATATATTTGGGGTGCAAAAGGTCGACTTGAAAATTATGTTGGAAAGGGTCAAGCTAAAGTTATATTGGAAAAACGTAAATGGTGTGATTATCCTCAAAAAACTCGTCGTGTAACTGATGAAGAGCTAAACCTTATGGGGCAAAAACTTTGTTTAGCTCTTGAACATATCGAGCGTTCAATAACTATTCGCAACCGAAGATTAAAAAAAGACCCAATTGATATTCCAACAATAGCCGAATTTACTTTGGGGTCTTCAACTCTCGAACGCAGCTGCAGAGAATTTCTTGACTTGGAATATTTTTCTAAACGACAAGAAACGTATCAACACTACGCATTGTTACCTTACCAACGGGTTGCATCTGGTAGATCCTTGATTTTTCAGTGTGTAAATGTCTTTGTATTTGAAAGAGATTTCATTGTTTCTGGCAAGCTTGTCTATGAAGGCATTGGATTGTCTAAAACTGAATGCATTATTAACGCTTGCCGGGTTAAAGGGTCGGATGATTCCAGTTCAGGTGATTGGATGGTAGTATCAGAACTTGTAAAAAATTCCAATGGACAATTTGAAGAAGTTCAAAAATGTTCTCCATCCGATATTGAAAAATCCGCTCGTGCTATAATTAACAAAGTTGATGTGAAACGATCTGAAATCTCTATTAAAGTGGTTAACTGGTCAAATGGTAAGGGTAACAAATATAGCACTTGGCATAATCTGCCCACATGTGATACTGAAAAAGCTAGATCCAAATATATGCAACTTTTCGAGAAAGGATGCTATTACATTTTGGACGAGTTAGTTGATGATATTCTTTCTGATAGGGCTGAAAAAGGACTCTATCATTCAAATAGTAATGTTCTATATCTCCTCTTGGCAGATTACTTAGAAGGAAAAACTGGTAACTCTACACGTAATGCGTTACCAATGTCTGGAGCTACAAATTTTTTAAACTGGATGTCAAATAGTCACTTTGCACCAAAAGCTGAGCAAGCACATTTTGTTGATCACATTTTTGGTGATGACTCTATTGTAATGCTTCAAGGTCCGCCAGGTACTGGTAAGACTGAAACATTACAATTAGCTGCTCTGACACACATAGCTGCTCACAATACCGGCTCTAAATGTCGTGTGCTTATGGTCGCACCAACACATAAGGCTATCCAGGAATTTGTTGTTAAACTTGCTCGTTGCTGGAAAGAGTATACTGATGCTGGCGGTAAAGATCTCAAAGACCTGCGGATATTTCGCGTACTAAGCAGCAATACTAACTCAGTTAAACCCGTAAATGGTGTTACTTGCATTAATTATAACGAAGATAAGGCAGCTGTTGAAGAGTTATCCGGTCTTCTGATAAACCAAATAACGTTAGC
>JAIRJY010000111.1 GCA_031260365.1 Nitrososphaerota archaeon
AACCGGTGACATGCTTGGTATGTTACAAGTTTTTAACTCAAACGAAGAACTTAATTTTGCAGCTCTTTTAGATGAATGTCAAAACATCGTTGACCCCGATCAGAGTAACCTAGTAAAAGAAGTTTCAATTAAAAAAGTCTGCAAGTATAATGCTGATGGTAAACTAATTGTTGCTTTAATCGACTGTGGAGTTAATTTTAGCATAATTCGTTGCCTACTTAAACGTGGAATAAACGTTATTCGTGTGCCATATGACACTTCAGCTGACGAAATTCTTTCCTATAAACCTGATGGCATCATTGTCAGTAACGGACCAGGTGACCCTAAACGTAATACAAAAACAATTGAAACTGTACGTGTACTATCAGAAAAAATTCCATTGATGGGAATCGGTTTAGGTGCTCAAATATTATCCTTAGCCTTCGGCGCAGATACATATAAACTTAAAGTTGGACACAGATCTCAAAACCAGCCAGCACTTGATCTCACTAGCTCACGTTGCTATATTACTATACAAAATCATAATTACGCGATAAACCTGGAAACCCTAAGGCAAACACAGCTTGAACCTTGGTTTATAAACCCTAACGATAAAACCATCGAAGGTATAAAACATAAAACTAAACCTGTCTTTGCTATACAGTGGCATCCAGAAGCCTCAACTGAAACATATAACGCTGATGTACTATTTGAAAAATTCAAAAAAACAATGGAGGCAAAATAAATGCCAAAGTTTGATTGGATACATAAAGTTCTCGTGCTCGGAAGTGGGGCAATTAAAATTGGCGAAGCTGCTGAGTTCGATTATAGCGGAAGCCAATGCCTGAAAGCTCTACATGAAGAAGGTATAGACACTGTTCTTATTAACCCTAATATCGCAACAATCCAAACTGACCCAAGGCTTTCAGGAAAAGTGTACCTTCTTCCAGTTACCCCTGAATTTGTGGAGAAAGTCATAGCAAAAGAACGCCCTGATGGTATTCTGTTAGGATTCGGTGGTCAAACAGCTCTTAACTGCGGCATTGAACTCGCTAAAACAGGTGTTCTCGATAAATACAACATCAAAGTTCTCGGTACCCCAATATCTGCCATTGAGAACACTGGCGACAGAGAACGTTTCCGACAAACAATGATTGAAGCTGACGTTCCACCTTTGGTAAGCAGATCTGCAACAAGTGTAGAAGCTGCTGTGAGAATTGCCGAAGAAATTGGTTACCCTGTTATTGTTCGTGTAGCCTATACTTTAGGTGGCAGAGGCAGTGGTGTTGCTCATAATGCCGATGAACTAAAAGAAACGGTTACAAGAGGCATCGCGCAGAGCCGTATTCATCAAGTGCTAATCGAGGAGTATGTTGGACATTGGAAAGAAATTGAATATGAAGTCATGCGTGATTATGCTGATAATTGTTTAACAATATGTAGCATGGAAAATTTTGATCCAATGGGTGTTCACACTGGAGATAGTATTGTTGTTGCCCCATCGCAAACTATGAATAATCGTGAATATCATAAAATCCGTCAAATATCAATAAACGCAATTCGACATCTGGGTATAATTGGCGAATGTAATATTCAATGGGCACTAAACACAAAATCCGAAGAATGTCGCATTATTGAAGTAAACTCGCGAATGTCACGAAGTAGCGCACTTGCAAGCAAAGTCACAGGATATCCTCTGGCTTACATTGCAACTAAGCTAGCTCTTGGTTATTTATTATCTGAATTAATTAACAAAGTTACGGAAGTAACAACCGCTTGCTTTGAACCAGCTATTGATTATATTACCATAAAAATCCCTCGTTGGGATCTTCAAAAATTCAAAAACGCTGATAGACATGTCGGACCACAAATGCGCAGCGTAGGTGAAGTAATGGCAATTGGTCGTTGTTTTGAAGAGGTCTTACAAAAAGCAGTGCGGATGCTTGATATCGGTAAGATTGGTCTAGTTTGTAATTCTGAAGATTTTGAGCCTGAATCAGAGCAACGTATTCGTGACGAACTGGCAAACCCAACAGATGAACGTCTTTATAAAATAAGCAAAGCTATGCGTATTGGTCTAAGTGTATCTGAAATTTATCGTTTGAGTGGTATTGATCCATTCTTTTTGAACAAAATTAAAAACATACTCGATATGGAAGATAAACTGCGTAAATTAGATCTCAATGGACCTGAAGTGGTTGAAATTATTCGAGAGGCTAAATGCCTAGGTTTTTCAGATGAGCAAATAGCTGTTTGTCAATGCACTGATGAGGCAACTATTCGTAAATTCCGTAAAGAAGCAAAGATTGTTCCATGCGTAAAACAGATAGATACCTTGGCTGCTGAATATCCAACAAAAACTAACTATCTTTACATGACTTACGGTGGCGATGAAGACGACATTAAACTCTCTGCTGGTACAAGCAAAGTTATTGTACTTGGTGCAGGCGTTTTCCGCATTGGTTCAAGTGTTGAATTTGATTGGTGCGGCGTAAACACGGTTTGGGCGTTAAAGAAAAACGGTATAAAAGAAGCTATAATGATAAACTATAATCCCGAAACCGTCAGCACCGATTATGATGTATCGGATAAATTGTATTTTGAAGAGTTAACAACTGAGCGTATTATGGATATTTATGATAAAGAAAAACCTCTCGGTATTATCACAAGTGTTGGTGGGCAGATTCCAAATAATTTGTCTGTAACACTGACAGAGTTAGGAGCAAAAATTCTTGGTACATCAGCAGAAAATGTTGATTTAGCTGAAGACCGCAGTAAATTTAGTGCGTTACTTGATGAATTAGGTATCAGTCAACCACCTTGGAGTAAACTTGTGACGATTGATGATGCTAAACGTTTTGCAGAAGAAATAGGTTTTCCCGTTCTTGTTCGTCCTAGCTATGTCCTTTCTGGTAGTGCTATGCGTGTAGCCTACAATGATGTTTCACTTGAAAACTTTCTGAAACTCGCCGCAAAAGTTTCGCATGATCATCCAGTAGTTATCAGCAAATTCATAACTGGTGCAAAAGAAGTTGAAGTTGATGGCGTGAGCGACGGCGACAACGTGTTAATTGGGGCTATTATGGAACACGTAGAAAACGCTGGTGTCCACAGTGGAGATGCAACAATGACAATTCCTCCTCAAGCATTAAAGGCAGTAGTGCAAAAAGACATAGAAGACTGCACACAACGCATTGTAAAGGCCCTTAAAATCCGTGGTCCATACAATATACAATACCTAGTAAAAGATGATGTTGTAAATGTTATTGA
>JAIRJY010000025.1 GCA_031260365.1 Nitrososphaerota archaeon
ATCTAACACATTAGCTATGGCGGTTCTATCCGCAGCTCCACATTGTTGTTGGTGTTCAAATCCTGCGAGTACTCTTCCAAACCCGAGACATTCTCCAAACTCATTAAGCACTAAAACGTGATTATTTTGACGTATTTTACCATATGTTTGCAGTATGCTTTTCTTAAAAACGTCTCTACCACAGATATATAGCCAGCTTGCTTTTTTGTCAATAATTACTCGATTAGCTTCCTGTTTTACAAGCATTCCAAGCAGGTTAAAACTTGGGAAAAATTTTCCCGATCTAACTTTGCCTAAAAAAGTTCCTGCATAAAAAAAATTGTCATTTATAAACGGTTTTATGTTACGGTTTAACAAGAAAAATCGTCCATCCTGCTGAACTAACAGATCATCATTGAAAACAAGTTGCACACCAAACTGCAACGCAAAATCGATAACAGCTTTAGCTTTCAAGAGTTACGGCGCCTCACAAATTTGCATACAAAAAATCCTTGCGTAATATCAGGCCAAAACCGACGACAATGCGTAATAGATGGATCTAACTGTTTTCCAAAAACATTAGTTATTCCAGGTACACCTGGACAGTTAATTTTGACAATCTGCAAATCCAATCGGTGTAACGCCCAGTCCATGTTTAACTCGTTTTCTTCGGGTTCTAAAGAACAAGTGGCATACACAATCTCCCCGTCATCAGACAAACACTCAGAAGCCTTCATCAGTATCTCACGCTGCACACGAGCATTGCGTTCGACATCTTCCATGGTGCGATTATGAAACCACCGTGGATCAGACGCAAAATTTCCACTGCACGGAGCATCAACAAGAATTCTATCAAACTTTAAACCGAGCTTTGGACTATTGCGAGCATCAAGCTGATAAACAACCACGTTTTTTACACGACAACGCTCCAAATGATTAACTAAAGCAGTCAAACGCTGCTTACGAACATCCAACGCAACAATGCTACCTGTATTACCCATAGCATCAGCTAACTGCACAGTCTTTCCACCAGGAGCAGCTGAAACATCAAGCACCGCCATATCTTTAAGGCTTGTAAACAATGATACAGGAACCTGAGCGGCTGCCTCCTGTACAGAATATAATCCAAGCAAGTACTCCGCAGTTGCACCTGCAGAAACCTTTGAGTTACAAACCCAAAAACCAGAAGACAAAAACTCAATTTTTTCTAAATTTAACCCTAACCCAGAAAGACGGGAAAACAAATCCTGCCGTCCAATATTAGAATAATTAAAGCGAATTGCCTGTCGCAGTTCAACTGGTTTATACTTCCAACCTAACTGCTCGTACCGACCCACAAAAAACTCTCTACCAGACATGATACCTAAAAAGAAAAACAGAACATAAAAACCTTCTAGACAACAAAACGAAACAAAATGCCAACTCATACATCAACATCACGATAACAGAAACCAAATCCTATCGTAACTAAACTGTCAAAAATATTTAACAAATACCTTAACAGAAAAAATCGTCATTAAACAAGACACTATAGTAATTATTATCCTCCTCTTTTATAACCAATGCGTACATCATGATCATTTAACGGTTAAATGATTTAACAATCTCGTCTACCGTCGAAATTTTGGCGTTATAAACATTTTTTAGGTATTCTAGTCCTTGTTTGTTGGTTTATGCAGTAAATGCATCTACGCCATCTTTTGCAACAATAATGCGGTAGCCTCTGAAAAATGCGTCTGCAGCAGTGTGTCTTACACACATGTCAGTGTAAGATACAATTTTACATATAGAACACTTATTTTTTAACGGGTTCTACATTAAAATCACAAAAACCATTTTTTCGAGTAAAATGCTACAACCTATTTTATTCATTAGTTGCAAGTAGTTCTGTGTAGGCATCTTTAGCGGTTAATGGAAAAACGTTTTTTTTCCCTGTTCTTATTAAAATTCTATCTTTAACCTCAGTAAATTCGCCAATGAAGTGAGCGTAAAATCCTTGTTGTTTTAGTGTTTCTATAGCTTTCTGTTTTGATGCTGGTGAAACTGCTGCTAAAATCGTACCTGTTGATGATAACGATAACACCTGATCATCGTCAAGGTGAAATTGTTTTTTTAGTGTCAACATTTCATTTTGGATTGGAATATTTTCCCAGTTTATTCTCATACCTACGTTGGACGCTTCTGATAATTCATTTAATGCTGTTATTAATCCTCCTTCTGTTGCATCGTGCATTGCATGTACACAGTTTGTTTGAGCAAGTTGTTGTGCTTCTTTTACGCAACTCTGCAGTTTTATCATATTTGATATTTCTTCAACTTTTTTTATTCCAAAAAGTTTTGTAGCTGTTTTTGGGTGTGTCAATGTAAAATTAGTTAAGGTCTCTATACCGATGGGCTTTGTACACATTATTAGATCTCCAGGTTTAGCATTTCCCGGTGTTACAAGTTTGTCTGGTTCAACGATTCCATAAATGGTGCATACTCCTAGTAAGTCTTTAAGGCTGTCATACCTTCCCGTGTGTCCTCTAACAATAGCTATTTCCTGCTCATCTGCAGCACTACATGTTTGCTTCATAATTTCCTGAAAAACAGTTGCGTTAGTTGATTTTGGTCCAAGCAAATTAATTGTGCAAAATTGCGGTTTAGCACCAAATAGCGAGAGATCTGAAGCAGCATAATTAATCAAAAGCCATCCAAACCATTCCTGTGGAACACCTGTACAGGGATCCGTTGAAACCACTAATATTTGATCTCCAAGTCGGTGAACTCCTGCATCATAACCAATCATTGGTGGCACAATTATTTGATTATTAGTCTTGATGTAACTGAGCAGTTTTTGCAATTGTTGTTTGTCCAACTTTCCCATTATTATCTCTCTCTGCTGTTTTTGTTCTTTTTGTTACATGTACGTTTTCAACACGCGGTTCTTTTGTAACAAAGCAAGTACTGCACAGCTTATTAAAAGTTCAAACACCATGAAACTGCCATTGTAAATGCATGAGTAAACCCATGGATTCATTCCACTAGGTGCATATGAAGCAAAAAATATGGCGCCTGAAATTAAATGCCTAGTAAATCTTCCAATAATTGCAACTATAGCACCTGTAATTGTGTGGTTTTTAAAAAAACCTGCTAAGCCTATGCAGCCAAATGCTAAAGGATAGTCCAGTAATACTTGCGTTGGATAGTACACTTGAGACAAAATTGCTAACTGGACAAAACCATAAACAACTCCCGCGAAAATGCCTACTTTTGGTCCTCGACGTAATGCTAACCAAAGCAAAGGCACCATAGAAGCATAAGTAACTGAGCCACCCTGTGGCAAATGCCAACCTGGAATCATACTTAACGCCGTGGCAAGCGCAATAAATATAGCCACTTCAGCTAAAATTTTAGGACTTTTATGTTCATTTCGATTTATACTACTCAAGTGTTTGTTTCCCTCCGCCAGTATTACCTGGTTCAGGTTCATTGGGTCGACAACCATTAAGTTATCCTCTCAGCTGAGTCATCATCTCAGCTCCCCAGACCTATACATATTAAACATTTAACATAACAGTGGCATATTTTAGGCTTCTTATTGAAACAAATGCTAGTATAAATTATGTGCAGTATCCTAAAAAACCGTTATAGCTTCTTTTAGTTTTAACTGGAGAAAAAATGTACAAACTGTTCCTTCAAATATGTGCTCTGATAAAACATCAACAAATAGAACTACTAAAAAAACTGTGCAAGTCAATAGAACAACATTTCTAACGGCATTTACGAATCTTTAACCGTTTTTTGACAAACCATTTATTGTACCGCAGAAAATTTTCAGCCATCCTTAGAACTGCAAAAT
>JAIRJY010000114.1 GCA_031260365.1 Nitrososphaerota archaeon
TTATTATGCTCTGATTCTTGCAAACTTGTCCTTTTTTTAAAAACACCAACACTACAGATGTAGTTAACCTGTTAATGAAAACATTTTTTGTGAGTGTAACAACAACATAAACTCGGGTATGGATGCTTTGTTTTGCAAGAAGTTATTATTTATCATATTTAGTTGTGTAACGCCTAGAGTTTTGATGCAGTCTGGGAAGAGATATGTGTCACTTTTAAAGTGTGTATTTCTCTAAAAACCCTTCCAGTTCATTTTGAGCTTTCCTGTACTTCATAGCTAAATTTCTGCCATAAATTGTTACCTCTGAGGAACCACCACCTTTAGCACCACCTCTAACACGCGTGATCAATGATTCGCCCAAACGTTTCTCCGCAAGACTGATTCTATGCAAAGCATACCTATATGACATATTCAAGTATCTAGCAGCGTCCACAAGAGAATGAAACATATCCACGCACTCAACAAGCTCAGCTATGCCATCACCAAAAACCGGTTCGCCCTCACAATTTACCAACCAAAGTTTAGCCTTATAATCTAAAACAGCCATATTAACACTCAAAACAAGTATTGCAACAATCAAAACTTAAATTTACCGTATCATACCAACAATAAAACCGGTAATTATGTAACTTTCATTAAATTTAGTTTTTTTATTTTCAAAATGTTAGTATGAACAAAGAATTCTGCAAATAATTACTAGTGTAATTATAAGTTTCGTTTCTTCATGCAGCAACTTTTTTATATTTATAAAAAGTCGTATTACCAAATTTAATTTGCATATGTTATCGATTATGGAGTTTAGATATATGTCTACAAATAAATCAGCTGGTTCTTTGGAGCTTTTTTCGATAGTACAAAAAGAAGAACTGAATGCTATAACAAAAAAACTTGTTATCTATGCCCCTGATGTTGCAGCAAAAGCACAAGCAGGACAATTTCTAATAATCAAAGTCCGTGAAAACAGCGAAAGAATCCCTTTAACATTTACCGACTGGAACAAAGAGGACGGTACTATAACAATAATTTTCCAAGAAGTCGGCTTCTCATCAATAGAACTTGGTCAACTCAAAGTGGGCGAAAGAATACAAAACCTCGCAGGACCATTAGGTAATCCAAGTGAAATACACAAGTACGGTACAGCTGTAATAGCGTGTGGAGGACTTGGAACAGCTGTAGCCTACCCAGTAGCTAAAGCATTAAAAGAAGCTGGTAACAAAGTAATAACTCTTGTAGGCGCACGGAACAAAGACCTATTTATCTTAGAAAAAGAAGTAGAAGAAGTTTCAACACAAGTAATCTATTCAACAGATGATGGTTCAAAGGGTCAAAAAGGATTCGTAAGCGACCTTTTAAAGGAATTAATCGCTAAAAAAGAGCAAATAGACATAGTATTTGTAATAGGTCCACCAATTATGATGATGGTGACCTCTGAAGTCACAAGACCATTTAACATAAAAACAATATCCAGTCTAAACCCTATAATGGTCGATGGCATGGGTATGTGTGGTGCTTGTAGAGTAACAATTGATGGTCAAATTAAATTTGCTTGTGTTGATGGTCCAGAATTTGATGCCCACAAAGTGGACTTTAAAGAATTAATGCAACGTCTAAAATGTTATGTTAGAGAAGAAAAACAAGTAACACACAATGGAGGAAACTGTCAATGTCACAATCACCAGTAAACAATGAAAAACAAACTAAAAACCGTTTCAAAGCAGTAGACATACCAAAACAAGAACCAAAAGACAGAGTTAAAAACTTTAAAGAAGTAGTACTAGGTTACACAGAAGAGCAAGCACTAACAGAAGCTTCAAGATGTCTACACTGCGCAAATGCACAATGTGTCAAAGGATGCCCTGTTGAGATTGACATTCCTGAATTTATAAAATGTATAACTCAGAAAAAATATGCCGATGCTATTGCAAAAATTAAGGAAAAGAACAGTTTACCTGCTATATGTGGACGTGTTTGTCCTCAAGAAGAACAATGCCAAAAACTTTGCATACTTGGAAAAAAAGGCGACCCAGTGTGTATTGGACGTCTTGAGCGTTATGTAGCTGATGTTGAACTGCAAAAAGGACTAAAAATACCTAAACCCGCAGAACCTAACGGTAAAAAAGTTGCAGTTATAGGCGCAGGACCTGCAGGCTTAACAGTTGCAGCTGACCTTGCAAAACTTGGATACTTTGTTGAAGTCTTTGAAGCACTACATACTGAAGGCGGTGTCTTAGTGTATGGTATTCCTGAGTTCAGGTTACCCAAAGACATAGTCAAAGCCGAAGTTGACTACATTGAAAAACTCGGCGTAAAACTAACTCCTGACGCATTGATTGGTCGGTTGTTTACAATTGATGAGTTATTCAAAAACGGGTTTGAAGCCGTTTTCATAGGAACAGGTGCTGGTCTTCCAAAATTCATGAACATTCCTGGCGAAAATCTAAATGGTGTCTATAGCGCAAACGAGTTTCTCATCCGTGTTAATCTTATGAAATCTTACCGGTTCCCAGAGTATAGAACACCTTTAGGTATAGGCAAAAAAGTTGCTGTCATCGGAGGCGGTAACGTAGCCTTAGACTCAGCTCGTTCAGCTATACGTCTAAACGCAGATAAAGTCTACATGGTTTATCGTAGAAGCAAAGATGAAATGCCTGCTCGCGAAGAAGAAATCCTAAACACAGAAGAAGAAGGAATAGAATTCAAATTTTTAACCGCGCCAACAAAAATCCTAGGAGACGAACAGGGTAACGTAAAAGCTATGGAATACATAACAATGGAACTCAGTGAACCAGACGCTTCTGGTAGACGTAAACCCATACCCATTAAAGGCTCTGAAACAACAATGGATGTTGACACAGTAATCATAGCAATCGGACGTACACCTAATCCTATAATACAATCAACCACAAAAGGACTTGAAACAATAGCAGGTGGCATAATCGTAGTCGACAAAACAACAGGCAAAACCAGCTTAAACGCAGTGTACGCAGGCGGAGACATAGCAACAGGTGAAGCAACAGTCATCAGTGCAATGGAATCAGGCAAAACCGCAGCAAAAAATATCCACGAATATCTAAGCAAAAAACAATAAAAATAG
>JAIRJY010000048.1 GCA_031260365.1 Nitrososphaerota archaeon
CATGGCAAAATAGTTTCTTTCGGAGTAAAACCAGACATCTTAGAAACTGTTATAACCAGTGGCAAACCGTTCCAAACTTCAGGTTGTACGCATTGTAATAGACCATTTTATAACGAAAGACCAAGTGGTTTATTATATAATTACCCAAAAAGTTTGAACGTTAAAGAAATAGATGAAATAAAAAAACAAATATTGTCTTTTTCTATTTAAGCTGTTGGTGCTTTTTTGTCGGAGGTCATTTTCGGTTTTTGCCGTGTTACTTGTTCTACCATTCGCCAGAATTCGTCCATAGCATAGCCTTTCTGTAAATCTTTCATGAGTTTCTTTACTTGATAATATGTCATTTGGGCTTCGCCTTTGTCTAAGCCTTCATGTGGACCTTTTACGCGTCTGAAGAGTTCATCCATTTGTCTTGGAGATGCTCTGATTCCGGCTTTTTCTAGCATTTCTTGAATCAGTTTTTGACCTGTATTTCTGCCTATGAAAACTGTTGTTTCTCGCCCAACAATTTCAGGTGGAAACGGTTCAAAAACTAGGGGGTGAGCCAACATTTCTTCAACATCTACTTCTACTTCATGAGCAAAAATGTTTTCACCAATTATTGGTTTATGGAATTGAATAGGTAGTGCAAAGGCTTTTTCAGCCGTTTGAGAAATTCTAGAGATTTTACCTAAGTCTATACCTGTGTCAATGTTATAGAGTAACTCTGCAGATGTTACAACTTCTTCAAATGGCGCAATACCTGCACGTTCACCAAAACCAGCAATACATGTATGCATGTACGTCACACCTTCTTCCATAGCTGCTAAAGTGTTTGCTGATGCTAAACCAAAATCATTATGACAGTGAATAGACATAGGGATTTTCTTTTTTATAGTCTCAGATAAACCATCACGCACATGAGACATTAAATATTTCATAGACAATGGTCTTATAAATCCAACGGAGTCTGCAAGACCAAGCCGGGATGCGCCAGCTTCTACAGCTTGCTGAAACACCTGCGAAATATCTTCAATAGCTGTCCTTGTACCATCCATAAGCATGAAATTAACTGATGCACCATGATCTTTACAGTAAGTAATAGATTCCACAATTTTTTGCAATGCCTGCTTTTTAGTCATCTTGTATCTATATTGCAAATGTAACCCATTAATAGGTACTTCAAGAGTAACATCTTTAATACCACACTCTAAACAAGCATCAATACTTGCCTTAGATGGCTCAGCTGAAGCAGTGAGCTTTGCATGATCAAAACTCTCGTTAACTATTTTACCAACATTACGTTTTTCATCATCTGAAAGAGCTGGAAAACCAACATTAATTATAGCTACACCGGACTCATCCATCAACTTTGCAAGCTTTACACGCTCAACATATGTTAAATAAACAGTCGGTGCCTTAACACCTTCACGAAACGTTTCATCCCAAATGAAAATACGCTCAGGTAGCCTAGGCGGCAAATTCTTACGTAGCCTATTATAATTAGTAATTAACCCCTGAGTTTCCAGTTTCTTAAATATAGTCTTCCTCATCTAGCCACAGCCCAACAGGATAAGAGCTTAAATATAATGTTAAATTACAAGTACTCATATAAAAACAGCATTCTAAGCTCCCCTGCATATTACGATGATTAATGCTTAGATACTTCTCTAAAAACGGAAATATTATAAATAAACACTGTTTTTCTAAGATAAAAGCCGCCAAACACACTCATGTACCACAAATACAAATGCGCTACAAAATAATTAGTAAACATAATATTTATAAAAACCTAACGAAACATCTGCGTAGTGTGGATGACGGCTACGTTTTGTATAAACCCGCCAACTCACATAGCAAGTCAAAATGCCATTGGTTTACATGTTTCAGTTCAACATTTAACAGGATGTTTTTTGTTTTAGCAAAATTTATATCGATATTACTTCATAGTAATGTCGGTTTTGTTTATGAACACAAAAAATATTGCTATAATACTACTAGTAATGATGATTACAGCTACAATAATAGTATGTGTTGCACACACTAAAACAAACAGTAAACAAACGGAGCTTAGAGTTTTCATAGCATCGAGCTTAATACATGTCACAGAAGACATGAAAACAGAATTTGAAAAAGACAATAACGTAAAAATAATTCTAAACTCTGACGCATCAAGCACCCTCTACACCCAAATCACTTCACGGGTACCTGCAGATGTCTTCATGTCAGCTGACCAAAAATGGACAAACCAACTCTTAACAAACGACCCCAAACTGTTAAATGACCGATATGAAAACTTTACCACAAATAGTTTACAAATAATTCTAGCCCCAGGTAACCCAGGAAACATAACCTCCATCGCCGATTTAGCAAACCCTAGCGTAAAAGTTGTCCTTGCCGCACCATCAGTACCTGCAGGTTCATATGCAAAAGCTACAATATGGAAAATAGACTCGACATGGGGTACCCCAAACAGTTCGCAATATGTCTCATCAGGGATTTATGAGAAATTTAATGCGACAATTTACCAAAATATAGTCTCATATGAAAACAGTGTAGAACAAGTAGTTGGAAAAGTTTCACTTGGTGTTGGTACAGCAGATGCAGGCATTATTTTTGTTTCAGATGGTACATATGGAACAAGCACAGGCACACAAGTTACATTTTTAGAAATTCCAGCAGAAGTTAACACAAGAGGTACATATGGTATAGGTGTAGTTGGTTCAACACAACATCCAGAACTTGCACAAAAATTCATGGATTATTGGTTATCAGAAGTGGGACAAAAACTGTTAACAGAATACGGATTTAACTCTTAAAAATTTATGTAAATTCATATAACACTTCAATGAATTATTGGCGAAAAAACTTTGACACATACCACCAGTAGCAATACAAACAAAAAACAAGATCGTATAACAGAATGTCATACAAAAAAGCCGTTGAAAAATTCACGATTTATAGATAGAACCACATCTATCATTCTTTTACTAATTGTAGTTACATACATTTCTTTTCTTGTGTTACCTATCATAGCTGTTTTTTTGAAATTGGATTTAACTCAAATTAGCACACAATTGCAAACGCCAGGAGTAGTACAAGCTATAAAACTTAGTTTGTACTCTTCGCTGATTTCTACGCTTTGCACGATTGTTTTAGCTGTTCCAACAGGCTACTTTTTAGCTACTAGACAATTTTACGGAAAACCCGTAATAGATACTCTCATTGATTTACCCCTTGTGCTTCCTCCAGCTGTTGCAGGCATAGCTTTGCTGTACACTTTTGCGCCAAAAGGGCTTTTAGGACCGGTATTTAACAGGTTGGACATAATTATACCTGGTTACATAGGTGCTGTTATCATAGCTCAAATTTTTGTTGCATCTCCATTTTTGATTAGATCAGTAAAGATAGGTTTTGAAAAACAGGATCAAGACATTTATAATAGTGCAAAAATTTTAACCGGATCATGGAGAGTTTTTTTTACAATTTCTTTACCACTTGCATTTCGTGCGATAGTTTCAGGTATATTGATGACGTGGGCGCGGGCTATGGGAGAATTTGGAGCAACATTAATGTTTGCAGGCAATTTGCCAGGTATAACGCAGACAATACCTTTAGCCATTTATAACATGCTCTATACAGATCCTTTAGCAGGTATAATGTTATCTATTATTTTAATTTCCATTGCATTTTCAGTTATAGTAATCGTTAAGCTTCTTGAACAAAAAAAGTACAGGGATGAAAATGATTAAAGTTGAATCTCTATCAAAATCGTTTAACGAAAAAGCCGTTATAAAAAACCTAAATTTAGAGGTTCAAAAAAGAGAAATAATAGCACTTCTTGGACACAATGGAAGTGG
>JAIRJY010000056.1 GCA_031260365.1 Nitrososphaerota archaeon
ACACACCTTCCAACAATAAAACACAACAAACATACACGACAATACATATTTAAATTACTATGACTGGTGATAATGTAGAAGCAAAGTCCATCAATTCAAAGACCAAGTCGACATTTAAACACTCAAACGTTATGTTGAGCAGACTAAGCATCATAGTTGAGTTATTACAATCTTGCGATTACAGTAACTCAACTGCTTACTCTATACGACAGGATTTATAACTGGAATCCCCTTTTGTATATTAATTGGTATTTCATGATAAAAATACGTTTAGATGTTGATTATGCTTACCCATCAAGAAACAGAAGTCTAATTTGTACCGCGCTTAGAATCCGACCAAAAAAAGGTTATTTAAAAAACAGCAAAATTATCGCCAAAATGGTGAATGAAACCCAACAAGATGTAATGGTCTATTGGTTCTTTACACCATTAACCTTGCCGGATCAAGAAATGATGGATTTAATGAATTCTAAACTGCATGAAATCGCCCTTCACGTAGCTGTTGATCCGTGTAAGGAACTGGAGACTTTAGAAAAACTTACTAACAAGAAACTACGATATTATACCATCCACGGCACTGAACGACTTTTGGGGAGAATCATTTGGAGGAGAAAGTTTGGACAGACAAGAGTGCCTATTCCAGAGAATTTTCCGCTTCAGGATTTTTGGGATTTTCCTACTTTTGGTCTTGACAAAGTCTGCTACGATAAGCCTATAAAAGAAGTTTACAAAATGACCCAAGAGAGTGTTATGGCGAATAAAATTTTACATATTCATCCCGATTGGTTGTTTAGAAGGGGTAGAATTAATCACAGAGGAGCATACTATGATGTTTTAAAAGAAATTTTGAAAGTTGATTCTGAAATAGAAGATGTGCTTGTGCGTAAAAAAGGGTTTGTGAAGATAGGTAAATATTCAGAACATTTTGAGTACATCAGAGATGTGAATCCTTCTGAGAAGCTTTTTGACAAGTTAAGAGATAGGGATGTGGACATTTTCACTTTTGTTGAAAGATCTTGGTGTAGTCCACTTGCGCTCAAACCTCCCGATAAGTGGATAAAAAATGAGGACAACATTGCATTACTTCAGATAAACACATTTGGAGAATGGTGGGAGAACATTGGTAAAAAAACGCGTAACATGGTTCGTAAAGCTGAAAAAAGTGGGGTAAATGCGGAAGTTACAAAACCATCAGACATATTGGCTGAGGGTATATGGCAAATCTATAATGAAACACCGATTAGGCAGGGACGGACTTTTTCTCATTATGGGCAGTCTCTCGAAAGTGTTAGAGGTATGGTTTTTAACACGAAGAACAGCATTTTCATTAATGCATATGTAAAAGATGAATTATCAGGGTTTATTCAATTGATTTTCGGAGATAATTTGGTGGTTATAACTCAGATACTTTCTCTTCAAAAGCATTGGGACAAAGCTATAAATAATGTTATGATAGCGAAGGCGGTTGAGTTTTGTGCTAAAGGCAATCATACATGGTTGATGTATGGAAGAATTGGCAAGGGCAGTAGTCATCCTTCGTTGGATAAGTTTAAAGAGAATAATGGTTTTGTCAGGTATCCACTAAATCGTTATTATGTAATGCTTTCAAAAAAAGGCGAAATAGCGGTAAAACTTGGTTTACATAAACAGTTTAAGGATAAAATGCCTGAGGTATTAAAGCCAAAAATAATTCCAGTTTACAATTTTATAAGCCGAACAAAAGTCAAATTGTTACATCGTTTATAAGTCATGCATAAGTGGTTAAAGTAAGAGTTCGGCGAGAATTTTGTTTAATGTTTGTTTATTTTGTATACCTCTAAAAATGATTTTGCCGCTGGCATAGACACGAAAAGAGTATTCTTCAAATCTTAAATCGTATATCATATCTGCGATTTTGCTTTTTAATACTGCTTTTTTTAAGATTTTTTCAAGTGCTTGATCTTTTTTGTCAAATTTTAAGACAACTATAATGTCACTTTCAGCTCCACATGTTCCTTCAATTCTTGCTATATAGCTATCTGTTGCTGACATTAGAGTGTCTGGAGCTCCTTTAACACTTCGATGAAGCGGTCAATTTCTTCTGTTGTGTTGTAGAGATAAAAGCTTGCGCGTACACTGGATTGTAACTGTAACATTTGATGAAGCGGTTGAGCGCAATGGTACCCGCTACGTATTGCTATTCCGTAACTGTCACATAAAAGAGCAACATCATGTGATGATAAGCCAGTGATATTAAATGGAATTATTCCACATTTACTTGAATCCGTGGGACCATAAAGAGATATTTTGTTTAAACTTTTCATTTTATCTACTGCATATTTTGTAAGAGATTGTTCGTGAGCTAAAATATTATCCATACCAATTTTTTCAAGATATTTTATAGCCGCTGCCATACCTACCGCGCCATCAATGTTTGGGGTTCCTGCTTCAAATTTCCAAGGTGGCTCATTCCAATTAATGGTACATTGCTGGCTTTGGGAGTTAAATGTTACGTCTTTTATCATTTCGCCACCTCCTTGATAGGGTACCATTTTTTGCAGTAAAGCTTTTTTGACATACAAGACGCCAATACCTGTGGGACCAAGCATTTTATGACCCGAAAAAGCTAAAAAGTCTACATTAATATCTTGAACATCCACTTTCATATGTGGAACAGATTGAGCGCCATCAACGAGTAATACTGCGCCATGTTCATGAACAAATTTTGATAATTGTTTTATGTCATTAGCTATGCCTGTTACATTTGAAACATGGTTTAAGCAGACAATTTTCGTCTTAGAGTTTATTTTGTTTTCAAAATCTTTAAGGTCTAAAATGCCCTCAGAAGTAACACTTGCATACTTGATTTTGAAACCACGAAGTTTTGCAGTTATTTCCCAAGGAATTATGTTGCTGTGATGTTCAATTAGAGAAATAAGAACTTCATCGTCTTTTTGTAGATTATTTAATCCCCAAGAGTAGGCAGCAAGGTTAATAGCTTCTGTTGTTCCTCGGGTAAAAATTATTTCAGAGGACTCTTTAGCGTTGATAAATTTTGCTACCTGTTCACGACTATTCTCATACATATCTGTAGCTTCTAATGAGAGTGAATGAACACCACGGTGTACGTTGGCATTATTGTTTTCGTAGTAGTCAATTATAGCTTGTATTACTTGTCGAGGTTTCTGTGCAGTTGCGGCATTGTCAAAGTAAATAAGAGGCTTATTGTTTATTTGTCGTTTTAGAATTGGAAAATCATCGCGTATGCGAAATAAATCTATGGTAATTTTTCTTCCTCCGGCTTTAACCGTTTAGACAATGTTTCTGCTAGTTCTTCTTCCTCCAAAGCTTGCTTTTCTTCAAAAGTGTTCTCGTTAGGCATCCACACTGGCTCGCCGCCGTGATCATTGAAGTATTTTCTGATTGCACGCTTCAATGCGCCAACAGCCAGAATACCACAATGGAATTTAACGCTTGGCAATCCGCCGATTTCTTGAGTGACTTTTTCCCAAGTGATATCAGTCCAAACTGCTTCAAGTGTTAAGCCTTTAATCATTTCAGTAACTATACTTGAAGTTGCAATATTAGCAGCACAACCATAACTTTCGAATTGCGCTTTCTCAATAACACATGTTTGTTCATTGATCTTTAAATAAAAAGTTATCATATCTCCACATGCAGGATTACCGGCAACTGCGATAACTGTGGCATCTTCAATTTTTCCAAGATTTTTAGGATTACGGAATAAATCCATAACTTTTGAATTATATGGTAAAGGTATACGAGACATTTTACGCCACTCCTGTTGAACCAACTATCCGTCTAATACGATTGACAGCTTCAGGAAATACTTTCAAAACGTAGGCTATATCTTCTTCTGTAAAATATCGCGTCGTTTTCATAAGAACACTACCATGTGCCTCTTCAAATCTGCGACCAATAGCAATCAAAACATGGCTAGGCTGCAAAAGTCTTCGACTACATGCACTTCCACTTGAAAGATAAACGCCTTTAAGACTTAGCTCAATTGTTAATGCTTCGCCTTCAGCACGCAAAAAACTAATATTAGCGTTATCAGGAGAACGTTTTTCACCTTTTGGACCATTAAAGCACAAATCGGGCAATTCAGAAAACAAGCCGTCAACCAATTTATCTCTTAAATAACCCATTTTTGCAGTATTAGCCTCAAAATTTTCAAAAGCTAAATCAGAAGCTTTTGTAAAGCCGACAATTAATGGAGTATTCTCTATACCAGGCCAGAGTTTTTGCGTACCTATTTGCCCCTCGATTATACGCTCAAGAGTAATACCTTCACGCAAATACAAAGCACCTATACCCCGTGGACCTTGAATTTTGTAACTACTAACTGTTGCCAGGTCAACATTTAAGTCCTGCACATTGAAAGGTACTCTACCGTAGGCATCTGTTGCATCTGTATGAAAAAGTATTTGAGGATTTTTGTCTTTAGCAATTTGAACAGCTTCTTTTAGATTCTGAATTGTACCCAATTCGTTATTTACTGCAGCAACACTTACAAAGATTGTTTCTTTGTCGATAGCTTCTTTAAATTTCTCCATGTTCAAAAACCCTTCAGAATCAACAGGAACTTTTGTTACTGTAAACCCGAATTTTTTCATCATCTCTACAACATTCAATACATTGATTGGTTCAATTTCAGAAACCACTATTTTTTTACCTTTATCTTTTTGAGCAAAACAAGAACTCATAATTGCAAGGTTATTAGCTTCTGATTCACCAGGG
>JAIRJY010000129.1 GCA_031260365.1 Nitrososphaerota archaeon
CCAATACCTAATGGAATAAAGGGCGGATGTTGATGAGATCCTTGTGGATAAGGCGGATTAACAAATGTAACATGAGTCTTCAAATTTTTTCCCCTAACTTGTTCGTGATAGATTGGATACTTTGATTAATATACGTTTTTGAACACAACCTTTTCTGTTGTAAAAACATAGAAAGCAAAACAGAAAAAACACATATAAAAAATGGTTTAGGAACAAAATTGACCGAGTAATACACAGCTGTAGTAGTGTTGGATGTTTATCTTGTTTGTTTTTTGTTGGGTGGCAATTGTTTGTTATGTTCGTTAATGATGTAATGCTTAAATTGTAGAGAATAGACAATTAAAAGTTGATGTTAAGCGGAATCAAGAGGTATCTGCACATTTTAGTGTGGCTCCTTAGAAATCCAAAGCAGCTACAGCATTTGGTTATACGTGAAACACTGTATCGGCATAGAAATACAAATCGTCAAGGCTGGATTGATTGGCAGAAATATGATACGTACACAGCAGCGTTTCAACACAGTACAGCGGTTTCCTATGCAAGACCTTTGAATCAAGCAAGAATTCAAACTTTTATTGAAATGATAAGTGTTGGAGGTAAAAATTTAGCTGTTCTTGATGTCGGCTGTGGTGATGGAGTTTTAAGTGAACCTATTGCTAAGCAAGGCAATATTGTAACTGGTTTTGATTTACCAACGATTACGCCAATGGCTCATAAACGTGGTGTTTCAAATGTTTTTTCAGGAGACGCAGAAAACTTGGCATTTAAGTCAGATGTTTTTGACATAGTTTTAGCTTCGGAGGTTGTTGAGCATCTTTGGAATCCTCAGCGTTTTCTTGATGACGCATATAAGGTTTTGAAAAATGGTGGTTTGTTGATTTTGGAGGCGCCAGAGGGTATAGAGGGTTTGCGATATGATGCGCATAAAAATTGGTTTACTATAGAAAAGTTTCAGCGCATACTTGGCAAAAAATTTACTCTTCTTCAATCAAAGACATATTCACCTGAGTGGGGTGCTCCAACAGCGACGTTTATTTGCTTGTTTCAGAAAGATTGAGAGTTTTATGTGCTTTTTGTAACATATGTTCTATTGGTAATGTGTAGGGGCATTTTGGTTGGCACATTCCGCATTTGATGCATCTGTCAGATTTTATATCTAAACCTGTGTATAGTTTTTTGGCCCAATTTTTTAAACCGTAAACTGAATAAAAAGTGTAAAAGTGTAATACCGCGGGTATGTTAATTTTTTCTGGGCAAGGCATGCACAATCCGCAGTCGCGGCAGTAGTTTCCAAGTGTGAATTTGAAACGTTTCTGTTCTGTCGTAGTTAATCCTTGATAGCTTGCTCCTGCTGTAGAGGCGGTTTTAACTTCAGATATTGAACGTAGTCCTGTAATTGTTGAGGCTATGTCTTTTGACAAGTTGTATCTAAGAAGACTATGAACCATCTCATTACTATTTTGTCCGAGTAAATTTTTTAGTTCAGGTTCATCAGAAACTAGTGAGAGTGAGGGTTGATATGTACAAGTTATGAGGTTTGATGTTTTTGCTGAAAGCGATTTCATTGCTAGCACGCCAACATCTAGATCTTTTGCTGTGGGTAAAAGTTCCTCTTCAGCTTGTCGAGTTATAGCATTGAGTGGGACAAGAACTGTGTCAAATTCACCTGTTTTTATGGCTTTTGTTAATATCTGGGGTTTGTGACCAGTTATGCCAATGAATTTTGTTAATTTTTTTCTTTGTGCTTCTTTACAAGTTTGCAGAACTCCGTTGGTGCTTATTGCTTTTGTTAAAGTTTTTTCATCGTCTATACCGTGTAGTTGGATTATGTCAACATTGTTAGTTTGGAGAAGTTGGAGACTTTTTTGCAGGTCATCAAGAGATTCTTTTTTGGTTCGAGAACCGGTTTTCGTGGCGATGATGCATTGGTCGCGGGTGTCTTTTAGTGCGTGACCGATTTTTTCTTCACTATCACCATCCCAACGTGCAGTGTCGAAATAGTTAATACCCAATTCAAAGGCACTTTTAATAACGCCAATAGCAGTTGGTGTGTCTATTTCAGATATCCATGTTCCGCCGAATCCAATGATAGATATTTGAAGATTTGTTCTGCCAAGCCTTCGCTTGTTCAATTGTATACCTACCTAGGCTATACCTGCATTGGCAATTGGTTTTGGATTAAGGCGTCGTTTGGCAAAGTTTAGTATGCCTTCTCTTTGGATGCGTTGGAGGATGCGTTTTGGTGCACGATGGTAGTCTTTGAAGAATTGCTTTTGTATGTGCATAAGTTCGTTATAGTCAAATTCGTCGGTTTTATAGCTGTAGAGAAAATCATCAAGTTGTGTGTATTTGCCTGTTTCAAGCATTTCGCGCCATAAGGGACTATCAGGATATGCTATAAACACGTTAAATTGGCACCAGTCAGCGTTGAGCTTTTCAGCAAAACGGTAAGATGTAAGTAAGTCTTCTTTAGTTTCACTAGGCATGCCTAGCATAAATGAGCATGCAATTTGTATACCGGCTTTGCGGCACATTTTGAAGGCTTCTTCGATTTGTTCTAAAGTTATGTTACGTTTAATATGATTAAGAACTTTTTGGGAGCCAGATTCTATACCAAACCAAATAGTTTTACAGCCTGCATTCGCCATTTTTTCAAGAATATTTGGATCGATGAGATCAACGCGGGTATCGCATACCCATTCAAGATCCATTTTGTTTTTAATTAATAAATCACAAAGTTCAGTAGTTTGATTCTTGTGCATTGTAAAATTATCGTTGATAAAATAGATGCCTTTGGTACTATATTTGGTTACTAAATCGTTTATTTCAGCTATGACCCGTTGAGGACTAAATTGGCGGTTGATATTGCCCCAGAGTTTTTTTGTTTCGCAAAAACCGCAGCTGAAAGTGCACCCTCGGCTGATGCTCATTACGTCAGCTGGTTTAGTTTTTAAGAATTCAATGTTGCGATCATATTTTTCCAGAGGTAAGAGATGGCGTGCTGGAAATGGTAATTCGTCCATGTTGAGGAAAACAGGGTCATTTTTTAT
>JAIRJY010000194.1 GCA_031260365.1 Nitrososphaerota archaeon
TGTTCCATACATGAAAATGGCGTCGGCAATTGTAACTGATAAAGGTGGTATTACTTCTCATGCTGCAATTGTAAGTCGAGAGTTAAACATTCCTTGTGTTGTTGGAACAGAAAATGGTACTCAACTTATAAAATCTGGTAAAGAATACACTGTTGACTCAAGAAACGGCATAATTTATGATGGTATAATAGCGCAGGCACATAATCCAACCGATAGTAATATGCTACTTCATACAGTTGACGCACCTGCTCCCGTAACAGCAACAAAAATTTACATGAATTTAGCTATTCCAGAAAAAATAGAAGCCTATAAAGATCTGCCATTTCAAGGAATCGGTTTAATGCGTGCAGAATTTATTTTTGCATCACACGTTAAAGAACATCCAATGTCTCTGGTTGAAAAAGGTGAGAACCAAAAACTTGTTGACAAATTTGCTGAGGGTGTAGCAACGGTTGCACGTGCGATTCAACCCCGAATAGTAGTTGTGAGGTTTAGTGATTTTAAAACTAACGAGTACCGTGATCTTGTAGGTGGAGAAAAGTACGAGATTGTTGAAGAGAATCCAATGTTGGGTTGGAGAGGTTGTAGTCGTTATATCAGTAAATGGTATGAACAAGCTTTTCGGCTTGAATGCCAAGCAATAAACAAATGTCGTAACGAATGGGGTCTCAAAAACGTTTACGTTATGCTTCCGATGATTAGAACGCTTTGGGAAGCAAAGCAAGTTCTTGAAATTATGCGACAAGAAGGTCTTGAACGTTCTCGTGACTTCAAAATTTGGTTTATGGCGGAAACTCCGAGCATAATCATTATGGCCGATGAGTTTAGCAAATTAGTCGATGGTTTTAGTATCGGTAGCAATGACTTAACTCAAGGAACCTTAATGATTGATCGTGATTCAGAAAGACTTGGTCAAATGGGCTATTTTGATGAACGAGACCCAGCAGTAAAACGAATGATTGCACGTTTAATTAAAGTTGCACACGAAAACGGGTGTACCGTAAGCATATGTGGTGAAGGGCCATCAAATCTGCCGGATTTCTGTGAATTTCTCATACGCATCGGCATAGATAGCATATCAGTAAATAATGATACAGTTGCAGTAACACGCAGAAACGTTGCCGGTATAGAACAAAAAATAATTCTTGAACGTCTAGCCGAAGCTGCTGCAGTCACAGCAAGTCAACCTTTAAAAAAACCCATTCCTGATTGGGAATGGTAAATTAGCCCCTTGTTATTTACTGTATTTCTTTACTTTTTAGTTACTAAATCTAATTTTATGGAATGAGCGTATGAATCATTTTGATTTTGAGGAAGAAAGAATCAAACAGGAGATCCAAAACCTTGGTGCTAAACGTGTTTTAATACAAATGCCTCAAGGCTTAAAACCTGAAGCACCACGAATAGCTAAACTGATAGATGAAACTGGTGCGCTTTCTATGATTTCTGCTGATTCATGTTATGGTGCATGTGATATCGCTAGCAATGAAGCTATAAGCCTTGGCGCCGATTTGATTATCCATTTTGGACACTCAAAATTTGTTAAACACATACCAATACCAACTATTTATGTTGAAACAAGAGCGTTAACAAATACTGCAGAAGTTTTGGAGAAAGCTTTGCCACTGCTAAATAATTATTTAAAAATTGGTTTAGCAACTTCTGTTCAGCATATACAAACTCTTACTGAGGTACGAGAGTTTTTGGTCCGTTCGGGAAAAACTGTGATCCTTGGTAACACTGGACACCCTGAATATGCTGGGCAAGTTATTGGCTGCGATTACAGTAATGTGAAATCAATTGCAGATGCTGTAGATGCATACCTTTTCATTGGCGGTGGAATTTTCCACGCGCTGGGTATATCTTTGAGTACTTCTAAACCAACTATTGTCGCTGATCCCTACGATAATCACGCCTTCTCAGTAACTGAGAATGCCCAGAAAATGCTAAAACAACATTGGACATGCATTGAACAAGCAAAAAACGCAAAAAACATCGGTATAATAATTGGTTTAAAACTTGGGCAAAAACGCTTTGAAGCTGCCTTAAAAATTAAAGAATTAATTGAAAAACAAGGTAAAGTTGCTTACCTTATTGCACTACGTGAAATAACACCTGAATGTCTTCTTGACTTTCCAACAATTGATGCATACGTGAACACGGCATGTCCAAGAATTTCACTTGATGCTCCTGAAAAATTCGCGAAGCCCATATTAACAGTTAACGAGTTTATGGTTGCATCTGGTGAGGCTTCATGGCAGAGTATGCTCAAAAAAGGATTATTCGAAAATTAGACCTTGAATTGTTTCTTTCAACTATGCGGGTTAATCCTACACCTAAAGTTGCTCTTGAGCAGTATACTATTTCTGAAAGTGTTGCTGCAACTATGCTCTATATTGCGGCATACACAAATAATGATATAATAGGCAAACGTGTCTTGGATTTGGGTTGTGGTACAGGTAGACTCAGTTTAGGTGCGGCTTTTCTCGGAGCAAAAAATGTTTTAGGTGTTGATATCGATAAAGATGTCTTGAAAGTTGCTGTTACAAATTCACAAAATACTGGTTTAACAACTAACAATATTAATTGGGTAAATGGTGATATTTCTACAGTTAATGGCTGTTTTGATACCGTTTTACAGAATCCTCCTTTTGGTGTTCAATCTCGTAATGCTGACCGTGCTTTTTTAGTGAAAGCCTTAGCATCTGGTAAAATGATCTATTCTTTGCATAGTCATCCACAAGTGGATAAACGTCTGATCAATATGCTTAAATCTTCTAGAACGTGTATATTTGTGGTTCAACCATCGGTTTTTTTAAAACGGTTTGTTGAACAATATGGTGGTGTAGTTAAAGCTGTTTATGCTGCACTTATGACTATTCCAAAAATGTTTGATTTTCACACGAAAACAAGTCATGATTTTGTGGTCGATCTATATGTTATTGAACGTAATTTTGTTGAGTAGACTCTTTTTGTATCAGGGTTGTTTTTCTTTACTAAATCAAAAGGTTTATTTGCATAGCACAGAATTCTAGAATATGCTATTTAATAATCCGTGATTATACCTTTGGATATTAAAGCAATAATATGTTTAAGAGAGAAAATTACGATGAGTCTAAAACAACCGGAACAAAAAAGTGGTCATATAGTTTTACCGGGAGAACGTTTAGGTGTTATTGAGGAGTTCATTCCTGATTCAGGGACTTATGTTAAAGACAGTATTATCTATTCAAAAATTGTTGGACACGCATTAATGGATATTCTTAACAAACGCGTTTCAGTTTATCCATTGGTTAATAGCGATGTAACTCCAAAGGTTGGTTCGATAGTTCTTGGTCAAGTTGGAAATGCACAAACAGATAACGCTCTGGTGAGAATTTTTAAAGTTGGCACTAAAAAAATCAGTGGCGTTTTTGGTGGTGTACTTCATATATCTGATGTTTCTGACCGTTATATTACATCTATGAACGAAGTTTGTAAATCTGGCGATATTATTCGTGCAAAGGTTATAAGTGTTAAGAATCAAGCGTATCATTTAACCACTCAAGATAAAAATTTTGGGGTTCTTTATGCTTTCTGTTCACGCTGTAGTACTATTACAAATATTGATCACTACGAACTACGTTGTCCTAAATGTGGTAACATTGAAAAACGTAAAACTGCCATTGACTATGGCGTTGAAATACTATAAGAGGTAAAGATAGTAAATGAAAATTAATATATTAAATAAAAATGAACATGAACTAAAAATTGAGCTTGTAGGTGCAGATCACGGTATCTGTAATTTGTTGCAGAAAAAAATTTTGTTAGATGAGAATGTTGACTTAGCTGGTTATGATGTTCCGCATCCTTTAGCCTCAAATCCAATAATTTATGTTCGAATGAAAGGTAAATCAAAACCTCAAGATACCTTGCTTGCTGCTGCTAAAACGGCGATTGCTGATACTGAGGAATTTACTAAAGCACTTGAAAAAGCTCTAAAAGTGTGAACTCTCTTTTCCGCATTTTTCTATCTGTTATACATTAGTTTTATAAAAAACATAGTAAAACATCTATCGTAACATCGGTAGGTGGATGTAGAATAGTTCTATTAGTTTTCTATATATTTAGGTCATTGACTTTTGAATGGTTATTTTGGTTAAACTGTTATCAAATTATAAAAGGGCTGCTATTGTTAGTATATGAAAGAGGGAAAAATGTATAGATGTGGCAAAGTGGTTTGCTTGTCCGCATATGAACAGTGTAATGAATCGGGAGAAAATATCAAAAACAAGAATACTATAAACTAGAATCGTTAAACTTGTGGGTGAAAACTCAAAAG
>JAIRJY010000167.1 GCA_031260365.1 Nitrososphaerota archaeon
AAGGTTCATTTCGAATGATAGGCAAACTCTTACAAATAAAACACACTTTGGTTTACCGCTGGATTCGCGAATTTGGTGAGAGCTTACCTGAATCACAGATTTCTAGCGACATAAAACAAATAGAGTTTGATGAAATATGGCATTTTATTGACTTAAAAAAAGAAAACTTTGAATCCTTAAGACAGTTGATTGCAACACACAAAAAACAATTACCGGAGTCCTTGGCAAACGCGATACTACAACATTTAGACAACTCTACAACAAAGTCAAACATCTAAAACACTGCACTTTTCACACTGATGATTAGGCGGCTTTTTCAAAAGTGTTACCCAAGAAACGTCACGCCATTGGTAAGACACATACTGGTACTATTGAGCAGAACAACAATAGTAATACTCACCTCACCATCATTTGGGACGGTTTACGAGGCGTACGAAGGTTGTTTCTCACAGTTCAGACATAGTTGATTTAACTTGCGAATATGACATGCCGTAACAACTACTGAATTGATCTACAAACTACAAAATCCAACACTAAACATATTATGTAAACACTCTCAAAAACATTAAGCATAACTAGGGTATTATTTCAGCACCATTATATTTGATGAAGTCAAAGTCTGATAAGTATATTTTTCCTTGAGATATCAACAGTTTAATGCGTGGAACCTCTGCGGCGACATCATCAATAAGTGCTTTAACTGTGTTACAGATTTTTTTGTATTCATCTATGCTCCAACGTTGGGTAATATTTGCATAGTAACATCTACCACCACACATGTTTAAAATTTCACAGTTTGAACATGGCTGTTGATTTACAAACACTTTTTTTAGTTTTAATGGGTGAGAATCTGCTATATGACCCAGATAATGACTAGCCATTCCCCACATTGTAGGACAAGCAAGTACATAACCGTCTGTTTGAATAGCATAATTAATCCATCCTCCGCCGCATCGTAAAAAATTCATTTTTTCATCATGTAAAATAGAATATGCTATACCTAAAAGTGGATAAATCTTTAACACTTGACCTTTCTGTTCCATAGTGTCAACCCAGAATTTAGCAAGAGCCTTAACACCTTTGACATAACTATTTTTAGACCATTCTCCAAAATTACGTCTTTGACAATCATTACCCCAAAAACCTGCGTTAAGCTGCCAGTGTACTGACGTGAATGGAAATTCAGTGTTTTCAAGTAAAAAACGAACCTGTTTATAAATATCTGTTTGTTCCATAACAGTAACTCTTGCAATTAGCTCGCCATTGAACCCGTTTTTTTTTACAAGTTTTAAATTTTCAATAACTTTAGAATAAGTGCCTTTGCCTCGATAATAATCAGTCAAAGTCTCCTCACCATCAATAGACACAAGCAAAGTATTAAATCGGTTAACATATTTAGATTCAAGTTTGTCAAGTAGAAGACCATTAGTTTGCATCATATACATTTTAGGCTCAACAGTATCCATAATCTGTCTAAGTGACTCCATCTGTAGTAGAGGTTCTCCACCATAAAAAGTTAAAACACAATCAGGATCTTTATCGCAAAAATTTTTAAGAAGAGCAATATCATATGCAACTCTACGTGGCAAAGAGTAATCTACTTCGAAATCATCACTAAAGTCCTCATCAAAATCGTCAAGAGACTCTCCAAAACAGTACCTACATTGAAGATTACAATCAGTAGCAAGTATCACATGAAAAAACATACAAACCAATACACACCAGACGCTTAAGTATTATTCGACAAAACACCATTTTTCTTATGACACACAAAACATAAAGTCAAAAGCATTGTTTATTTTTTCGATATTTTTCGGGCATTATCAAAAAAAGTTATATTTGAATACCAATGCGTTTATTGTAGTCCAAAAAGAGTTGTGTGCGTTTCCAATGATTAGAGCAACAACTTGTTTTACGTGCTAAACGCTTAAGCCTTGTACAAAAAGTCAAATGCTTATGCTCAATTCTCCACGTATTTCTCTTACCCGCATGCAAAATATCACGTGATATGGTATATGATAAACAAAAGTATCATACTAAAACACCACTATGATTTCCATATTTATCTCTGACAATTGTGTGCTAAAAATTGTTACAACACGTCATACTCTCTGTACCAAAAACATATGCGAGGATCTTCACCAGTTTCATGATTTATCACATGCCATAACCAGCAACAAGTTTTCGTGTAGTAAACTCTGCCCTCACATTTCAGCCACTTAAAAACGTATTTTCAATGGCGAATTGAGATTGTGTGTTTTGGATTTATGTTTACTTGGAATATTTTGTTTTTTTAAAAAAAACTGATAGAAATGGTATTAAGCTTATATTTAGACCCCGGTGAAATGTCGGATATCGTCGTTACCGTTTGCGAAAGCTTTAGCATATTTGTCTATATTTTAGGTTGTACCGTTCCTGTGATTGGTCTTAAAAAATTTTACCACATGATTTACATTTACAACACGACATCACAGTTTTGCTTGTTACTCATCTTTACCGTCACAACGTATGCAATTGACAGCTATATCTCAAATACGCTAATCATTCCGTAGGCGGTCAAATGCACACCCCAATCTAATAAACTATTTTAATACATGACGCTAGTTTTCTTGCTGGTTAAAAAACTTTTTTGAGGACAGGTTTACTATAGAAAACAGCAGAATTGAGGCTACCCAAATAAGTATGCCAACACCAATTGACCAGATGAACTGTATAAAGAATACATTATTGAACCCTATTTCTATAGGTCGAGGTTGCTGGAGCAAATTAGCAACACAGTTTAAAATTACTGTTACCCATGCAACTTCTGCAATCAAAACTATAGTTCTAAGTAGTCTTGGATCCTTGTCAAAATATAGCATAGAACTCCTGCCAGCTAGGACAAGTATTGTTCCAAAAATACCCAGACCCATCACACCTTTGATAAACAGAGCGATTATTTCAGGAAGTACACTTATCAAACCAAAATCTTGCGTACTTTGCACTAGATATTCACTAACATTTTGAACCCCCAAATAGATACTAATTATGACACAAAGAATCCCTGCTATCATTGTATAACTAGAAATTTGTGCATGCACCGGAGGAGGTGAATATTCTCGAATCCATTTATACCCTTTTTTGACTGCTGTATCAACACCAAAGCCTTTGAACAATAAAACGACACCAACAATAACAGCTATTGCGATACCATAGTAATACATCTCAATTACGCCATGGGCGCTCAAATACAAAAAAATAGCAAAAATCGTCACTAACAAACCTGGCAAGCCTAAAGCTATACGAGCGTAACGTGGGGTTTCTGCTAATAGTTTTATGTATTTTGTGAATACTGCCGCTGTTTCCTCTATTGATTCACTGTGTTTAATAACTATACGTCTTACTGACGATATGGGAACATGTCGTGACTCAATAATGGGTAAAACTGCTTCATCGGAGTAACCATCAGAAACCAGAACAATTTCAGTAGCTGTGAATGTTTCTAGAATGCTGTCCAGTTCTGCGGAAAGTTTACGGTCGGCTTTAACTCCGCCTAATTCTGTGCCAGAAATTGTAGCTACTTCCAAAATTTCGTCTAACTTTTTCTCGCTCAACATTCGATCATACAGACGAACTGCCTCAAACATTGCATTAGCGTCAGGTTCCTCTGGATCTTTTAAAGCCAAAGCAACTGCTGAATCTATGTTAGCACGACGACCAAGTAAAGGCGTTTGGATACCGGCTTTTACCTCTATATCGCCATCTCTATCAACACATAAAATTAACACTTTATTTTGTGTCTGCAGTACTGATTCCTTATTAGCCATAAGCATCTATAATAAATACGTTCATCTTAATTTATTTTTGTGTCTCAGCATCCTCAGTTTCGTCAACGCTGGCAAGCAGCTGGAACTCGTTCCAGCTAAGTTTTCCGCCATTATCCAGCTTTTCTTTTGCTTGAGCACCAAGTTTTGACTTCAAAACCTGTTCATTCAACATTTTTTGATTTTTCAGAACATCTGCTTCTTCTTTCTCTTTTATAAACAGAGCTTTTTCTTTCTCTCGCAACTCTCTACTCTGCTCGCGAACATTATTCTGTAACCCAAGCATTTGACCCGTGAGTACTGCAATCTCAACAAGTAACTCTTTATTTTTCCCTCTATATTCGATGAATCCTTTGTGTAATGCGTCTGCTGACTCTTTGACTGTTTTTACTTCAGCAATTTTAGCAACCATTTTTTCATGAAGTTCTTGACCTCTTTTTGCTAATTCAGAGAGACCTTTATGGAAAGACCCTGCTTGTGCATCCAAAACTTTCTTTTCTTGCAGATGACCCGCAATTTTCTTGTTCTCTTTCTCAATTTTTTTATAACCATTAAGTTGAGTTTCAAGAAGTTTAACTTCTCCAACAAGCCGTTTCTCTTCCTGTAAATCCAAAGTTTCCGTCTGAATTTTCCAGTCTATCTTATCAATTTCTTTTTGTATATCATTTCTCCGAAGCGGCGATTTCTTTCTAAGCTCTTCTTTCTTTTCATTAATCGCTTGGATTTCATTCATAATCGGTTTTATTTTAACCCTTAATGCATCTCTTTGCTGCTTAAGTTCATGAACTTCTTTGTTAACTTCATCACGCTGCTTCTTAATCTCGGTGATCTCAAAATTTAGCTGCTTAGCTTGCTGATTTAATTGATCTCTTTTCTCAATATGCTTCTTTGCTTCTATGTCAACTTTGTTTACCTGATCCTTCAAAACCCTGATCTGCGAACGCAAGTTAGTGATCTGATTAAGTTTATCTTGACTTGACACATTTACCCTCTGTATTCTTTGGATTATGAGTGCTACTTTACATACTTATAATATTTTAACTTACCTTTTAACCTATCCTTAAGTAACAAAGCCAAGTATTATAAGTTTTAAATATGTGCGAGTAATATCATTAAATTGAGACATTCAATATGGACTTTTGCTATGATGATTTACTAAAAAGAGCCGAAGAACAAATGCCAGAGGTTTCTATAAAAAAAGAAAGATTAGAAATACCAAGGTTATACATAACAACAATTGGCATGAGAACAATCATCTCAAACTTCGGCGAAATATCCAACATTTTAGACCGCGACCCTCAGCACATCCTCAAATTTCTAACCCATGAAATGGCAACCGCAGCAACCTTCCATGATGCACGCGCCATATTTCAAGGTAAATTCCAAAGAGACAGCTTTGAACGACTAATACAAAGATATCTAGATGAATGCGTAATCTGTCAAGTATGCAAACGTCCAGACACCAAACTCATAAAAGAAAAACGACTCACATCCCTAGTCTGCAACGCATGCGGCGCAAAATCAGCAATAAAGCAAGTCTAAAGGAAACAAAAATGCAAGAAGTTTACGTCAAACTAAAACAGACGGGAAAAAACGTTGTTTTAGCAATGTGCGATGAAGAACTTCTAGGAAAAACCCTACAA
>JAIRJY010000154.1 GCA_031260365.1 Nitrososphaerota archaeon
AATGTTATAACATCCGGTAAAAGAAACACACAATATATTGAACGTAAGCATTTATCTTTACGCACTTAGTGTAACAGACTTATCAGGAAGGCACAAAGTTTTCAAAATCTTTTCTTACACACAAAATCGTTGTTGGTTTGACCATAAACTTTTGGTTCCTCAAAAAACAACCACCATTTCACTCAACTTAGGACACCACCAAATCTGGAGAATACACAGGCAAAAACACAATATTCACACCCAACTCAATCAAAGGATCCAATACACCTCTGATTTTATGTATTGAAGAACTACCAAAATCAAAGTATTCCCACTCTTCATAATTGGCACAAGACAATACTTCACATACTCACCAAACAACCAACCATTCAAAGAACCCTTAAACGACAAAGAAGAAACAACCCCGTTAAACATAGCACGCCCACAATAGATTTACGCTCAAAACGTATGTCAGGCACATAATCATCTATACACGCTCATGTGAAAATGCGCGTCCATAGAGTCGAGTCATGCCACAGTTGGCACTGCTTTCATCAAACCAATACGTGGTCGATATGTTTAGTTCTTGTTGCGTTTTGCGATACGTTGTGCGTGCTTCCACTACTTTTGAGGTTTTTTGCTTGTTTGAATAGAGCGTCTTTTTTTTAAACGTTAAACCATGTTTGCGCAGGCGTCTGCAGAGGGCAGATTGACTTATAGGTAAATTGAATTCATCAATTAATTCCCGGAGTGTTATATCGGGTTGTTCGCAGATTTTTTCTATTACTTTGTCCATGGTGGCTTTGTTGACTAGGGGTTTTCGTCCGCAGTTTAGCGGTTCGGGTTCGTAGTAACCTTGTTTTTTGTATTTTCTCCAGACACGTTCTACTGTTCGTATGCTGGCAAGTAACCACTCTGCTATACATCTTTTGTGTTTTTACCCTTCTTTCATATGTTTAACAATGGCAGCTCGCTTGTCATTTGATATCGGTTTAACCAATGCAACCTCACACGATTACACTACAGCAAACGCCTATAGAAAGTCAATGTATTATAATGTAAGAAAACCTAAAAAGCTCCAAATTAAGCTTAGATTTTATAGCTTATGGGTAAAACTTGAAAGTTTTAGTTGACATTTAAATATAAATGTTTATTTTTAGCAAAATTGCTTATTTTTAGTGATATTGATGTACTTTTGGTTTTTTGCTTACGGTAAGTTAAAATATTGGAAATTAGCAAGCCAATATATAGTTTAAATATAATTTGGTGCTTTAATGAAAAATAAAACACAAAAAAGTATAATATCTGCATTATTAGTGTTTGTACTTGTTGTTGGTTGTTTTGCGGCATTGCCGTTAATGACAAGTGCAGCACCAGCGCCGGTGCCTGGCAATCCTGGTTGGAAAGCTGAATACAGCCAATCATCGGACAAAGGTACACCCACGCCCATAATGTGGGATCGTGGTAACGCAGCTGGCGACAAAATTCCGTCAAATGCCCATAGTGCTGACTACCCTGGCTTGTACTTCTACTGGGATGACAAACAGAAAGATGACGGTGTCCTATTAGTCAACGAAAGCGTTTTCGACTACTTCCAAGACGACTATACATACACGCTTCCAAACGTCGATAAAAAGAAGGATGCCAGCGAGATTGAATTTGCAAAAGGTGACCCTGGCTTTGTTTTGACAGCGAAAAACTCTAACAATTACTGGGGATACAAAATCGCAAAATCAACTGGCAAAGTAATCGATACAGTTAACGGTGAAAAAATCTATGCATACGCAATTCCCAAACAGATCCAATTCATCAACCCAAACAACGGCAAAAACGAAAAAGAAGACTTGAAAAACATAAACATGGTTTTCATTGATGGTAAATATAAAGATGCCGAGTTTAAAATAGTGAAAAATTGGTACAACGAAGATGGCAGCAAGATGATGTTTGTCTCAACAGCTGCACTTGCTAAGCAGAATGAGTTGGTTTCTTTCAACAACGATTACAAAATTGGTGTAAACACAGTTAAAATCGCAGACTATCTGACTGCAGTTAAAGGCGTAAAAATCACTGTCACAGAAGCTGTTGATAACGATTATTTCGAGCAAAACGGAAGAGTCAGCCAAACAATCACAGTGAAAAACAATGATGGTCCAACTCAGATTGTTACATTTAACAATCAGAAATGGGCTTATATCATCATCGAAAAAATTTGGCTTGATGCTTATGGCAAAGAAATAAAACCAGTAGATCTTCCAGAAGGGGTTAAAGCCGAATTCACAATCAACGGCGTGAAAGCATTTTTGGGTGAGAACAGAGTTAAAGATGGTAAACATATCGTTAGTGAAGTGCTACCAATAGCCGGATTTGATCTAATGTCTGACAACAATGTAGAAGTCACTATCAAAGCTGGCGTGACAGAAAAAGTTACCTTCGTGAACAAAGACCCTGTAACACCTATGAGAGGTCATATCATAGAGAAATTAGTTGATGATCCTAATGGTATAGTTGCGCTAGCGGAGTGGGATTGTGAATATACTGTGGAAGAGCTTTGTTTGGGTATACACTTTGATCTCTATACAGAAAGTGCATATAGCCAAAAATCACTCGGTAACCCCGCTAGTCCTGTTGCGTCTGTGACTCTTGACGCTGATGGCTTTGCTGATTTCTCCCAGACTAACCTTAAAGTAAACTTTGTTGAAGGTTACTATTGGATTGTTGAAAGACTTGACGGATTTGCAGCAACTGTTTTCACACAAGCTGACGACATACGTGTCTACATTACTCGCAGCGGTATCGTTGGACCCTTATCATTTGACTATGATGCCTTATACACAGTCGTTAACGGCTACAACTCACCTAAACATACACTTGGCTTAGGCTATGCAGGATTGAATAACGGTGGCGATCTTTTCTACATTGGCGTTAAGAATGGTGATGTAGAATATGCGTCTTTCTGTGCTCACGGCGGTTCACGTGCTTTTGCTGGCGAAAGCGGCATGGGTTGTAATGGTTATCTGGTAGTGGAAAGACCCGAGATGGCTGGTTTGGCAAATCCTGAAATGGCGGCTTCATATGTCAAGATTCTTGCTGCTTTAAACTGGATTGAGGACAATGTTGGTGCCTTAACAGTTACGACTGGTTCTTACGGTTTAGTTACAACGCAAAGAGTCGTTGCACAGACAGTTATATGGGCTTTACTTGGAAACATTAACGTCAAGTCATCAGAGTTTGCTAGTACAAATCTAACTGATGAGGAAAGAGCTTTTGTATTGGGTGCACTTGAAGCAGCTGATGAAGGCTACTTTGGCAACATCGTAGACCTCGTATACATGGTTTGCGAAGAACATCACGATTTCGCATCATGTCAGCCACAACTCGTTCCACTCTACGGCACAACAAAAATTGTCAACAAATTAGTCGATAACCCAACATTCGATGTTAGCTTTACTAAAACAAAATACGGCGGTCCAGTTGCTGATGGTGAATTTGCTTTTGAACTGTTTGAAATCATAGATGGCGAAATTGCTGACGCACCAATCGGTATATACAAAAATGATGGAACGGGCGTAGTTACAGCGACAAACCTTGCTCCAGGTGAATATGTGTTCAAAGAAGTTTGGAAGTATGTTCTTGGTACTGGCAATGATGATTCTTATGCGTTAGTTTGGAAGCCTATATATCCTGATGTTGATGCTGATGGTCTGTACTTTACAATAGCGGTTGATGGTGTTGTTACATGGGCAGGCTATGTTGGCGATGATAATCCTACGGTTGACAATGTGTTCTACTGTAAGCACACTATATTCTGGACTGCAGACTATTATTACGGCTTAGACACAGAAGAGCGAATACAACTTGATGATGGTTCGTGGATTAATATCTTTAAGAAAAACAATACTTACTGTTCTGGTGACGGTGCTCTTACCAATTTATTTACAGTACCTGCTAACTGCTATACAGGTGGATATACACTTGCGGTTTGTTCTGGTGGCTGTGGTGTGACTACTGTATTTGACGTTACTGATGCGCTTGATCACAACTATGAACTATCTGATCCATGGTATCAGTATGATTACGACCTTGGAGCTTACGTCCGTCTCGGTGATTACTTTAAATGTACTCACTGTGGTACTGTAATATCCAAACTCTTCTGCGAAAACTGCTCTGAAAGTGAGAGTCCGGCTTATGTGGGCGAATGCGAGTGTAAGCCGTCAGTCGAAAATTGACACAGCTATAAATTAGACGTGACTACGTAAATAAAAAATAGACGCTATGCGTCTATTTTTTATTTTTTTGTTCAGGTGAATGTTTATCTTTTCCTAAGAAGTAAATTTGATTAAATATTCCTGTGACTTTTTTAAGGTGATAGTTTTTGTCGAACTATCGTGTGCCGAACGGTTTGTACATGATGTGGCAGGTATGTTGGTAAGTAACTTTTCACTGTACGCTTTTTCTGTTTGAACTATTCATTTTGTTCATACGTATTGATAGTGTGTGTTTAGGGATATTTTTATTAGTTATGTGTTGTAAATATTTTATGGTTATAATTTTGGTAAGCGATGAAGAAATATTAACTGAATTGCGGAAGATACGTGAAGCAGTCGAGAAAACGCCACCTCCGCCACCGCCTCCTAAACCGACTTTATGGGGCGAATTCAAAGAGTTCTTGTCTAAGTATAAAATATTTGGACTTGCTATTGCATTCATTATCGGTATGTATTTAGGCGGTTTAGTTCAAGCATTGGTCAAAGATTTTCTATTGCCAGCAATTGGTCTGCTTATTCCAGGTTTAGACAATTTAGCTGAGGGAACTGTTACGGTTGAGTCTCAAATATTTGCTTACGGTGACTTTCTAGTTGCACTCTTTACATTTGCGTTAGTAGCTTTACTGGTATTTCTCGCAGTTAAAATTGCAAAACACTGGGGCGTTGAATAACCAACGCTTAACCACAACCTCTATTTTTTGTTAAACATCTTCTTTATTAAACGGTACTGAAAAATATCATTTTCTGCTCTGTATGTATTCTAATATTTATGTAGTGTTTGAGTAGTAAATGCCTGTATAGCACTAGCTTCTTAAGTAACTCTCAAACTATATGCATGCATGTCGTCACTTTCTGCTGAGTCAATTTGGACTTTAAATCCGCAGGAACTTGTTAATTTTTTGGACTGCAAAGTTTTCGCCCAGAAAAACAGTGAAATACACTTCTATGCTCCAAGTTTTAAATATTGCAAAAACAACTTTTTTAACTCACAACTGGAAACTTTTCCATCAATTTCCATAACCGGTACTAACTGTGCTTTAAATTGTAAACACTGTGCAGGTCGCCTGTTAAACACAATGCACCACACATTTACACCAAATGATCTCTTTGAACTATGTTATAAACTAAAACAAGACGGTGCAATGGGTTGTCTAATTAGTGGCGGTTGCTTACCTAACGGGTCAGTACCCATAAAGCCGTTCATACCTACAATTGCGCAAATCAAACACCAGTTAGACTTTACTGTTTTTGTTCACACAGGCTTAATCAATCTAGAAACAGCGGTTTTGCTAAAACAGTCCGAAGCTACAGATGCCGTTTTAATTGATATTATAGGCTCAAAAGAAACCATAAACAACATCTACCAACTAAACGCTACTGTCCAAGATTACGCTAAATCTTTAGAAGCTCTACAGATGACCCATTTGAACTTTATACCACACATAACAGTCGGATTAAACAAGGGTCACTTGGACGGCGAATACAACGCACTGCAAATGATCTCACAAACAACACCAGCCGCAGTAGTAATCATAGCTTTCACACCAATACCTAAAACAGAAATGGCAAAAACCTTGCCACCACAACCCATTGACATCGCCAGAGTCATAGCAACCGCACGAGCAATGTTGCCTAAAACACCTATAATCCTAGGTTGTATGCGACCAAAAAACGTCCAACACACAATAACAGACATATTAGCACTAAAAGCTGGAGCGAACGCCATAGCATTCCCCAACAAAACAGCTGTTGAATACGCAAAAACACAAGGATGGACCACAACTTTTTCACCATACTGCTGCGCAAAAATATTCACAGACATCAACTACAACAAAAAACAATAAACCCAAAAACTAGTAACACCTAAACATAAACAGAACTGCAATCCTAAAAACTAGTTTTTAACGGAAAATTTAGTTGTAGCAATTTAATGTTCATATTTTGTTGGGTCAGCTATACCTGCGTTATGAAAAGACTTTTTACGATTAACACATGATTCACACACTCCACAGTGATGCTCACCATCAAGATAACATGACCACGTTAACTCTAAAGGTACATTTAACTCAACAGCAGCCCTTACAATATCAGTTTTTTCCATACCAATATACGGTGCACAAATACTAATACTATTACAACCAGTACCTAACTGTGCTGCTTTTTCAAAAGCCTCATAAAATTCTCGCCTACAATCCGGATAAAAAAACACATCTGAACCCTGGGCACCATAAAAAATTTTGTCTGCCCCAATAACAATAGCATAAGACACAGCTGCTGATAGAAAAATCGCGTTACGAAACGGAACAATAATAGAACCCGAAAACTCGCTAGACAACGGTATATCTCTATTAACAAGAGCTGACGAATGGTAAATATCTTTTAATACTGAAAAATCAACAGCCTTAATATCAACACCCAAAATTCCAGCAATTCTCTGAGCCGCAAAAACTTCCTTAACAGCTATCTGCCCATACCTAAAAGTAACTGGATAAATTTGGTACCCCTGGCTTTTTGCCCAATACGCAACTACAACGGAATCTAATCCGCCGCTAAGAACAATAACACATTTTTTATCCTCAGACATACCGTTATTCACACTACTACTCTT
>JAIRJY010000188.1 GCA_031260365.1 Nitrososphaerota archaeon
CATGTTCACTTAAAATCTCTCAAACGTTATTAACCTCACAAAAACATAACAATCAAATCACTTTTTTTTCATAACCCTGTAAGAAGTTTTATGTTAAAGACTAATGAAAAGAGGGTTTATGGGCGATATTGCATGTTTACGTTATAAGGTCTTTAGTGTTTTTCTTGTTTTACTTTTTAATTTTTTCAAACAGCTCTTCTATCAAAACGGTTGATTGTTCATGCTTTTTAAGATCTTTAACAACAACATTACCCTCACAAAGTTCACGTTCACCCACAATAATTGCGTAATCAAAACCGTGTTTATCAGCAGCCTCTAATGCTTTACCCATTTTGCGTCCCATAAGCTCAAATTCTGCAGAAACACCATGCTCACGTATACTTTGAGCAATCTTTAACGCGTCAACTTTTACCGATTCAGTAATAGGAATTACAACAACCGATACTTTTGCTTTGGTTAGATATGTTGCATTCTGGGTTTGTATTGCAATTGCTGTTCTGTCAATTCCATGAGCACAACCTACAGCTGAAGTTGGCTCGCCGCCAAATGCTTCAATTAAACGATCATACCTTCCACCACCGCCTAGGGCAATTTCAAGTTGTGGAATGTAAACCTCAAAAATCATTCCAGTATAATATTCAAGCCCTCTAGCAAATGCTGGTTCAACAGTTAAAGAAATCTCTGTGCTTGCAGTGACAAGTGTTAGTACTTCTACCAAGTTTTCTACTGCGGCTTTAGCTTTTTCATATCCTACTACTAAAACGTTAATTTGTTCAACAACATCACGCCAATCTTTACCATTAATGCTTATTAGGCTCTGTAGAGTGTTTTGGCATTTTTCTGAATCAACTAGTTTGAGTGCTAAACTGTATTCTTTTTTGTCCATACGTTGCAATATGGTGTTTTGGGTTTTTTCATCAATGCCATCTTGGCTAAGAATTCCTTTGATAATGCCTATGTGACCAATTTTGAAAGCGAAATCTGATAAACCAATAGACTGTAAAAGTTTGTTTGTAAGTAGAATAATTTCTGTGTCTGCTTCAGGTTTGTCTACGCCTATTAATTCAAAGTTTGACTGCCAAAACTCTCGATATCTGCCCCTTTGGGGTTCATCATATCTATAGACGGTACCTGCAGAAAACAGTTTCAACGGTTTTGGTTCTGTTCTTAATGTTGTTGTAACTAAACGTGCAATAGAAGCCGTAAACTCTGGACGGAGCGCTACTTGTCGTTTGCCTAGATCTTCAAATATAAACATTCTCTGACGAATCTCGTCTCCAGTTTTTGCGCTTAACAATTCTAAATATTCAACATGCGGGGTAAATACTTCTTTAAATCTGAAAAGTGAAGCAGTTTCTTGTGCTTTAGCTATAATGCTAGTAACGATTTGGGCTTCTTGACCAAGTAAGTCTCGCATTCCACGAACTGTCTGGAAAGTAGGCATAATAGGACTCCTTTAATGAATATGTTATTTATTGTTGAAGAAGCATTTAATCTTTTAAACACTACTTAACTTGCAAGGTTGTTGTGTGTTTGGGGTTAAGATACGTTTGTTGTTGGTTCTGTTTATGTTCTGATTGTAGTGTGTTTGGTAGGCTTCTAATTAATTAGTGTTGTATTAAATGTCTACGGCTTATCTTTTGATTTGTTTCTTTTTTTCTGTGCTTTATGTTTTGATTGCCATAAGGTTAATAGGTTACTTTTTTAATGTCCATATAGTTTACGCTATTATTTGAGAGATTTCCGTATGCGTAAAATATTTAGAAATGTGATGTACTTAAATCAAAATAATAGTATTATAAATGTAAAAGTGGAGAATGAATAAGTTATGGCGCGTTTTAGACAAAATGAAGAAATTGCTAAATTGATGGAGAACCCAAAGGTTATCCGTAACACAAGTATTATTGCTCATGTTGATCATGGCAAAACAACTTTGTCTGATAGTCTTTTGGCACATGCAGGCATTATCAGCGCAGATGTTGCCGGACAAAAACGGTTCCTTGATAGTTACATTCTTGAGAAACAGCGTGGCGTTACAATATTTGCTTCAAACGTCAGTTTGGTTCACACATATGAAAACACCGAACATTTGATTAATCTTATCGATACTCCCGGACACATTGACTTTTCAAGCGCAGTTACACGAAGTCTAAGAGCTGTTGATGGTGCGCTTGTAGTTGTCGATGCTGTTGAAGGTCCAATGACTCAAACAGAAACTGTCCTCATGCAAGCTCTTAAAGAAAGAGTTAAACCGCTTTTATTCATCAATAAAGTTGATCGCTTAATCAAAGAAATCAAATTATCACCACAAGAAATTCAGAAAAAATTTGCAAAAGTTCTAATAAAAATCAACACTTTAATTGAAAAACACGCTCCACCAGAATATAAAGAAGCTTGGAAAATTAAAATCGAAGATACTGTTGCTTTTGGTTCTGCTCTTCACAAGTGGGGCTTAAGCTTTGATTACATGAAACAAAAACAAATCAGTTTTCAAGATATCATCGATGCATACACTGGTGAACCTGAAGAGATTAGCACAAAAATAGAGGCATTAAGCAAGAAAGCACCTCTACCAGAACCAATTCTTAACATGTTCTGCAAACAATTACCAAGCCCACTGGTCGCTCAACAATATCGTCAAGCAAAGATTTGGCCAGGAGATGTAACTTCACCAGTTGGTGTTGGCATGGCAAAAGTTGATCCTAAAGCTCCATTGCTTATGTGTATTTCTACAATTGATGTAGATCCACACAGCGGTACTGTTGCAATTGGAAGAATTTTCAGTGGTACCATCACTAAAGGTAAAGAAGTACAGCTAGTTGGTTCACGACAGAAAGGTACAATTCAACAAGTTTTCATGAGTATGGCAACTGATCGTGTCATAGTTGACCGCGTTCCAGCAGGTAACATTGGGGCAGTATCCGGTTTACCCGCTATGCGTGTTGGTGAAACCATAGGCGAGGCAAATTGTGAAATTCACAGCTTTGAAGGCTTAACATATGTGTCTGACCCAGTCGTTACTGTAGCTGTTGAACCAGAAAACGTTAAAGATCTACCACTTTTTGATAAAGTAATGCATAAACTCACAACAGAGGATCCTTGCATACGCTTTGTCATGAATAAAGAATCAGGCGAATTTCTCCTCTCAGGCATGGGTGAGCTTCACCTTGAAATCACAGCATACAGAATGCAAGAAGCAGGTCTTAAAGTCAAACTCAGCAAACCAATTGTTATCTACCGAGAAACCATCAACCACAACTATACTGGTCCAGCAGTTATGGGTAAAAGCCCAAATAAACACAACAAGCTCTGGATAACCATCGAAAGACTCTCTGAAGATGTAGTAGAAGCAATTAAAGCCGAAAAAATTAATGATTTACAGAACAAAGATGAAAGAGCCAAAATTCTAAAAGGTTTTGGATGGTCACCAGACGAAGCAAAAGGTGCAGTTGCAGTTGAAGAAAGCAACATACTAGTCAACCGTATCCGTGGACGACAATACGTAGAAGAAATCATTGACCACATAAAAACCGGTTTCCGCGAAGCCGTACACACATCACCGCTTACACGAGAACCAGCACACGGTCTAAAAATCAATCTAGAAGATATCACTCTACATGAAGATCCCGTACACAGAGGACCAGCACAAGCCATCCCAATGACTTGGAGACCAATCTACTGCGTTATTCTTCTCAGCAACCCAAAACTACTAGAACCACTCATAAGCTTTGAATGCAGAGTCCCATCAGACTTCGTTAGCAGCGTTCTTGCAACTGTTAATAAACGACGCGGAAAAATCATAGACATGCCATCCGAAGAAGACATGATAACTGTCAAAGCAGAAATGCCAGTATCTGAAAGCTTTGGTATAGCCGATGAACTTAGAAGCTCAACTGAAGGGCGTGCAT
>JAIRJY010000198.1 GCA_031260365.1 Nitrososphaerota archaeon
CCCAATAAACACAATGGAATTCTATCGCAATAATTATAGCACCCACGAATTACCAGAAACTGAAAAAGCTGCAAAACAAGTGTTCAGTTTACCAGTTCACCCAAATGTCACAAGTGAACAAATTGACTATATTGGCAGAACCCTTTTAGCATTACTTTAACACATTTTTTATTTCAAATTTACCGCTGCCAAATGGTTGCTTAAACAGTTTTACTGTAAGAGTTAAATATTTACAGTGAGTATCAATAATAGTTTTCAATAAAGTTTGAATAAAATTCTCTGAGGCGTGAAATTTGAGTGCTGAAGAAGACATCTCTCGCATAAAAATAAAATTTAGTCTAGAAAATGCAGGCGAAGCAGAAGGAGAACTAGTCCGATTTAAAGCACCAAGAACTATCGACATGGTAGTACATAAACTTCCAATTTCAGGCAGAATCGCACTCTATAAAGAAAAAATTTACTTTGAAATCCCCATCAAAATGGGAAAAGAAAAAGCCAAACAAACAGTTGAACCAGGCACCATAGCTTTTTGGCCTATGAGTAACGCATTATGTGTGTTTTACGGCAATTCTCAACCGTACAGTCCAGTAAACATACTTGGAAAAATCACTAAAAATCTAGACATATTCAAAACTGCAAAAAGTGGAACCATAATAAAAGTAGAGCTACTACTACCAAAGGTAAATACAGAAAACCCACTTTAAAAATTCAAAGCACTTTCAGACCATAAATTAAGTAGCCGTTGACATTCCTGTTTAACAGTGATATCGACAGTTTTTTCTTTTAATACCTGTAAGAACTCTGTACGTTTTACTATAGAACGTTTTTCAGCGTTTCCACCATAATAAAGCTCACCATCAAGATACTCTTTTGCACTAAAAGCTTTCTGAACCAACAAACTCGCTGCATCTACAGGGTTTTCTACGACATACTGGTTTGTCCATATTGCAATTTCTGTTTCTCTTAACTGAGTTATACCATCAATTTCTGCTACTTCTTTAATATGTGTTCTAAAAAAATCATAATAACCAGCAGTTTTCAAATGCCCAAAAGCCGTATTAACTTTATTTTTAAAGTCTTCTGTACCATCAACCGTTAAATCGTGTTTATACCCTTTACTTATTAAATCTTTAGCTTCCCGTATTTCTTTGATTGTATACAGTTTTTGGGGAAAACTCATAAAGACAAACGACCTAACAGTGATAAAATACGTAAATGTTAAAAATTTGCAGTTTAAGCTGCAGTTTTGTAGATTTTTAAGCTGTGACTAGCTGAAACAAGTTCAATTTGACCAGCTGCCTCAAGCTGCTCTAAAAAGTCTTTGGCGGCACTAATACGTACACCAAACCGTGTAGCGACAGCATAAGGCGTTAAAACACCCATTTTTTTAACTTCAGTAATGATTTTTTGGTCTTTAACATCAGGAGGCAGAATGGCTAACTGCTTCTTTTCACGTGGTGGACCAGCTTTCTCTTTCTTTTTCGCATCTTTAGCAGCTTTGTCTTCGTCAGATTTCACTTGTTGCTTTTCCATCTGTTTAATACCAAGCTTCTTTTTTCCGCCCATACTTTCTTCACCAATCAATTTTGAGTATTGCTTAACCCTAGAATGGTTGAGTTATTTCAACCTTATGCTGTTCTTTCCATTCTTTGATTGGAACGCCAAGTTTTTTTTCTACCTCCTGTCTATGAATTGAATTCATAGTACAGAAAGGTATAATCCTACCATCCGGAACTGCATAATGAATCAGACATTGTTCCACACGTTCGAGGTCAAAATTGTACGGATCCATGAAATGCATTGACGCAAGCAACAATGATTTACGTTGCAAATCACCAAGAGATTTGTAGTCACCTTTTGTAATAACACCAAGCACATACTTACGCAGAAAGCCAAGTTTGACATGACGCATAGCACTAACTAAATGAAGTTTAGCTTCTGTTTTACTGCCCTTTAACGCAAGTTCACAAACTTTAGTCATAGACACAACAAATTTATCAACATTAGCCAATTTAGTAATTGGCGTTATTTTGCCATCATCTTCAATCAGCAAATACGTAGCCATACCACAGTGGGGATGAGCAGTGAATTCTATGTATCTTCTATCTTTTAATACACCCACAGCTTTTGCTATTGGAGCCACTGTAGGAACAGGATAGAAATCAGAGGCTTTTATCACACCGTTTGTTTGTTCTTCAACATTCTTCATAAAATCAGTTATAGTGATACGCATTTTTTCGCGATCCTGCTGAGGCAAACGCCCACAGAGACTTACTGGCTGAACATTTATACAACGAATAACATCAAAATTTTTTGCGGCAAAATTAATAATATCACCAAGCTGATTATCATTTACACCTTTTACTAAAGTAACAACAAGAACAACACTAGAGAGTCCTGCTTTCCGAAGATTCTCAATAGCTTTCATTTTTATGTCAAGAAGATCTATTCCTCGGATGAATTTGTAAACATCAGACGTTAAGCCGTCAAATTGTAAATATATCGTGCTTGCACCAGCATCTTTTAACTCTTTTGCATATTCCACACTTTGAGAGATACGCAAACCATTAGTGTTTACTTCTACATGACTAAAACCGAGTTCTTTGGCTTTCCGTATGAAAAGAGGCAGTTCCTTTCGAATCGTAGGTTCACCACCTGAAAATTGTAACGCTGTAGTAGGAACAGGCTTATTGGCACGCAGGTTTTCGAGCATACCATAAACTTGCTCTTTTGTTGGCTCATACACATAACCTGCTGCGGTAGCGTTAGCAAAACATACAGGACAAGTTAAATTACACCTGTTAGTAACATCTATTATTGCAAGAGCAGTGTGCGATTTGTGTTGTGGACAAATTCCGCAATCAAGCGGACATCCTGCCTTTGTTTCAGTTCGAGGATTAGATAGACCTTCACCATCAAAACGGAGTTTTTCTGCACGCACATAATGATCATAATCAGACCAGTAGAGTTCATTAAATGACCCATGTTCTGAACAGGTCTTTTTAATGAAAACTTTCCTGTCGTCTTCATAAATTGTGGCATCAAGTACTTTTAGGCATTCAGGACAAATGCTTTGAGTATTTTTTATGTTGTTCATTTCAAATATGCCTTCTAACATGTAAACGTTTGTTAAAGTACTTAAAGAGCAAAAATTACAATAATAATGTTTCCAGAAGTTTCCTAGGGTGTTTGAGGGGAAAACATGCCAATTAATGAGAACACAAAAAATATACTACATGAAATGGGTTTAAATACCTACGAAATCGACACATACATCGCATTACTTGAGAACGGTAAAATAACAGCTATGGAAATCAGTGAAAAAACCCAAGTACCATATAGTAAAATCTATGAAGTTCTCAACAGCCTAAAAGAGAAAGGGTGGATTAAAAGTGGAGAAAACCGACCAGCCAAATATTATCCTGTACCACCATTAGAAGCCACACGGTTTACCAAACTACGACTTGAAGACAAATATATTACCTGGAAAAACACTGTTGCTGAAAATCTACAACCACTCTACGAACAAAAAGAAATTGTTGAACGCCCTGAAATGTTAATCCTAAGAGGAC
>JAIRJY010000189.1 GCA_031260365.1 Nitrososphaerota archaeon
TTAATTTATAGATTGGAGTTGTTTGGTTCGAGAATTATTTTTAATGGTTCTTCCCTGTTTATCATTAATTGGTATCCTTCTTGTGTTTCGCGTAGTGGTAGTCTATGAGTTATCATGTCTTTGACGTTTAGTTTTTTTGTTGAAAGAATTTTTAATGCTTCTTCGAGGTCGTTAGGTGCTGCACCATAGCTGGTTTGTATGGTGATTTCGTTTCTCCAGAATTGGTTAATTGATAATGGAATTTTTACTGTTGGTTCGGGGACTGCGAAAAATAGTATTGTGCCGCCTTTTTCCACGCAGTTAGCTGCTAGTGTTACTGCTGAAATTGCTCCTGTGCAGACTATAACTTTGTCAGCTAAAAATCCATCGTTTAATGCTTTAATTTTTTTGGATAGTTTTTCTTCTGCTTCAAACGCGTGGTCCGCACCGAATTGTATTGCAAGTTCCCTGTGGTGCTGGTTAATGTCTGCTACTACAACTTTTTTTGCGCCTTTAAATTTCGCTAGTTGTGTATGTAGTATACCTGAAATTCCGCTGCCAATGATAAGTACTGTATCATTTTTTTGGATGTTGGCTAATCTTTGTCCTTTTATAACGCATGCTAATGGTTCAATAAACGTTCCTTCTTCAAATGTCATGTCGTCTGGTAGTTTGTATATGCCACATTGAACATTGATTTTTGGAATTTTAATGTATTGCGAGAAACCACCAGGGTAATAATTTGTGTTGTGTATGGTTTCGCAGGCAGTATGATGGTTTTTTTGACAATGCACGCATGTGTTGCATGGTATATGATGGGCGATGAAAACGCGGTCGCCCACTTTAAAGTTGGTAACTTTTTTGCCTGTTTGACTAATTGTGCCTGTTGCTTCATGCCCTAATACACATGGTGCTTTTGGAAGGCGATACCATTCTAGTACATCGTTTTCACATATGCCACTTGCCATAACTTTTAGTAAAACTTCTTCTTCACCTATCTCTGGCATAGGAAAATCTTCAACACGAATATCCTTATTATTGTAGTAAACAGCAACAAGCATAAACTTCACCAAGCTAACGCTTAAACTTTTACAGCTGCTATTAGCTAATTATAAAAGTCTTCAGCTCCTTTAGTGCTGAATTCTTCATGAATTATAAGTATGTCTAGGCTCTTTTTGACGCAACTGGATATCCTACTGTTTGCCAAATGTTTTCACATAAATTAGTGCAAATAGCTCCTTTTTGCATGACCATACCACAATATTTACTCTTTGAAAGAAGTTTCTTGTTATAACTGTATGAAAGTTTGGTGATCACTTTATGCATATTCAAGTAGAATCAAAACCAACAATTCATTTAACAAGACCTTTTTCTTGCTTTTCTACCCGTTTTAAGAGTGTTATTTTTATAATTGAATCACAGTATATTCCATCACGAAAAGTTGAGGGACCAATTTAAGTGACAGTCATAGTTGACGATGCAGGTAGTGGCGATTTACTCTTCGGTGTTGTAGTTGGTGCTTACAGACAAGAAACCAACCACTTCAAATACGACATTATTGATGTACGTTTTTACCAAGAAATTTTTAAAGAAAAAGAATATCTAAATGAATCATCACGTATAGTCTCTAATCTCGTTGCAACATTTAATCCTAAATCAGACGAAGAAATTCATATCTGCCAGGGTTGCATCTTTGACGTAGCCGCCGAAAACTTGCGTAAAATATATGGTGAAGACCGCGTTAAACGTATCCATGTTGAAGGAGAAGCTCAACGCTTAATCGAAATTGCGTATCTTGATGAAATACGTAATTTAGGATATGAACCATTAGCGGAACGTGACGAAAAACGCGGTAAAAGTTTTTTCCACATGATGCGCTGGTTAAAAGAAAACCCCGAAATGCTTCGATATGCAAAAACTGGTTGGACAAAACTCAAAAACTATCAGCTATTCCAAAAATTTCATCCTTCAGTACACTCTGAATCTACACAGATTTACCGTGCAGTCTGTGTTGATTGTGGGAGTGATTGTGATGTACCATTTCAACCAAAAACTGACAAACCGGTGTACTGCAAAAAATGCTGGATACAACATAAACCAAACAAAACTTCCAAGCGACATAAGAAAGTCAAAAGCAAGATGAAATAGTCTTGTTTTATTGATGTGTCCAGCAAACTATGTTGCTGGTGTTCCTGTGGATTTTAGGGTCAAAGCAGTAATTGGACATAATAGACTTTTTGTAAGATATCTAATGTTTGTGTTGCTCCTGATAGTATGTTGGGATTCTATGCGTTTGAGACTGATGTGACAAGTGGTTGAAGTGAGGTACAAACATTTACTGTAGATGGTGATTCTTGGAGTAGGGTTCAACTATTCTTCACTGTATATATAGACGTTTTACTCTTTTTCTTACGTTAAAGCCTAATCCAGAAACATACCATAGTAGCTCCAATGGAGTGGTATCAACAGTTGGTCGTGTCCTAAGTTAAGTGAAATGGTATTTGTCTTTTGAAGAACCAAAAGTTTATGACCATCCCGACAACGGTTTTGTGCATAAGAGACGATTTTGAAAACCTAATACCTCGCCTAACAAGTCTGCTACACCAAGTACGTAAAGACAAATGCTTACGCTCAATACACTGCGTATTCCTCTTACCTGGCGTTACAATACTTTCGGTAATGTGAGTTTTGTAAGCAGAGTTATCATCGCAGTAAACAATGCTTATTCTAAAAGGAGCAAGCAAAGTGCGCAACTCATCAAGATACTTGTGTTCTCGCGTACCAAAACAATACGCCAACGGAACGCCTGTGTTATGGTCGATTGCTCACCAAAGCCAACACTGATGCGATTTGTTAGAAACAAAGGACCACATCTCATCAAACTCTGCTTCAGCTACTTTAACTTGGTTGGAGGAGACAATTTTAACCTCTAAATTCTGATCTTTTAGGTTGTGTATGTAGTTATAGTTTATTTGCCAAGGCCAGTCTTTTGTTTTTTTAAAATAGCTGTCACAGTATCTTTAGAAATGCCTAAAATACGCCCTGTGGCACGTGTTCCAGTACCATCTACAGTCATTTTTAGTACTTGGTTACGGACTTCTGGCAGGTAGGCTTTGTGGGTGTATTGTTCTATAAAGTTACGGTGATTACACTCTTTGTTGTTGCAGTTGTAGACTTGTTTTCCTGTTTTGTTGTGTCCGTTTTTTGAAATTTTATCGCTACCACAAAAAGGGCACAACACTTTTACAACTTTTGACACCATACAAATACTGACCTGATTGAAAAACAATCAGGTACTCACACATTAAAATACTTTATGACATGACCC
>JAIRJY010000011.1 GCA_031260365.1 Nitrososphaerota archaeon
GTGTAGATGCCCAATGGTACGGCTCAAGACAAAGCTCGTGGATAACTAAACCTTGAACTTGAATATGGTCCGACTCAAAGTACCGTGGTAGTCCAAAGTCTAATTCATTTGATGGAACACCATAATTACCTATCAGCGGATATGTAAAAGTTAAAATTTGTCCTTTGTATGAAGCATCGGTTAAAGCTTCAGTGTACCCAACCATTGAAGTTGAAAAAACTACTACACCACTTGTTTTACCAACGGCACCAAAACCTTTTCCGATAAATGACGTCCCGTCTTTAAGAAGAAGAATTGCTTTTTTATTTTTATCTGACATGTTGTCTTGCGACCCCCAAAGTTTGATTACCTAAGTTCAATTTGCATCTGATCACTGAAGAGTACGACACTACAATGGCACTCAACACGTTTGAAGTACAGTTTTATAGTTTAAAACTGTTTTCTCAGCTTTCAGGTGACTTTTAAGCCTTTCTTAAGATCTTTTTAATCTCAGCCTGTTGAAGAACCGTTTTGAACTACACTAAACTCTTGCGTTTTTACGGATTTATCACTGTTTCCACGCACCCATGCATGTATACAAGGGACCAATATGTCTTTCGACTTGCTAATATCATCAATACTTTTTGCGATTAACGATCGAGATAAACTTGTATGTATAGAATATTTACCGGGGTACAGTGTACCGATTTTAATAACTGGAAAAAGATGTGTACTTACAAATTCAATCTTATCGTTTGAAAAATGTTTCAGAACACCAACAGTTTTTTCTTCTGTTGGGTGCAACATGTCTTCGCTTTGATTCATGTTAACTTTAATAGAAGCTATTTTTGTGTCACGTTCTTTTTTGAGGGAACTAATTAACACCGATGTATCTAATTCGTTTTTGCAGTCAAACATAATTTTCTCAGATACCGCTTGTTCCCCTCTTTATGAGTTAAATTATTCACTTATACCCTTCAGAGCTGTATTTTTAAACTTTATGACTTTATTGTTACATAAAAATCTTTAAATGCGCTATTTGTTACACTTGTATTTTATTATGATAATAGCTCGAAATGTACGGGACTATTTACGAAACAAGCCATATCTACTTGAAGCATTAGAAAAAAACATAGTTAACCTAAGCGAGTTATCACGTCAAATTCAGAAAGAATTAAAAACTGACAACACGAATGCTATTAAGGCCGCTTTACGTCGTTTCTCAGAAGAATTACAAAAACATAAGCAGAAAAGAGAGGAAAAAGTTCTTGCCTTGCTTAAACGTAGTAGAATTGCAGTTTATGAACGAAAGAGTGTTATAATAACTTCTAAAGAAATTCAGTCTAAAAACAGTATGAAAGTGGATTTACCAGGAAAATACGTGTATCTAGCAGATAAGGCGGATTTACCTGAACACATAAACACTCTTGTTAAACATGAAAACTGCACAATGATTGTTATTAATTCGCCAAAAGAGTTAGAGGTAACACCAGGTGTCCTTGCGTTTCTTACAACTCTGCTAGCAGAACAAAATGTTAACTTGATAGAGTTCATTTCATGCTGGACTGAAACAATCATTGTTATAGAAAAGAAAGATAGCCTAAAAACCTATGAAGTCATCTCAAACATTGTAGGTTAACTTAGTTATAAGCAACAAAATTAATAATATTCATAATTGTTAAATTTCTAACAAGGGAGAAAAAATGCTGTTAAAACAAGTTACAATAAAAGCACCAGCAACAAGTGCCAACCTTGGTCCAGGTTTTGATGTTTTTGGTATAGCCCTTGAACAACCAAACGATATAGTAACTTTAACTGCTATCAAACAAGGAATAAAAATTCAAACTAGCGGCATTGGTGCAAAAACAATTTCGCTTACACCTGAAAAAAACACTGCAGGTCTTGTAGCAAAAACAATGTTAAAAGATTTCAAACTAGAAAGTGGCTTAAAAATTCACGTGGAAAAAGGCGTTTTTCCCGGAAAAGGCTTAGGAAGCAGTGCTGCTTCAGCAGCGGCAGTAGCTATTGGAATAAATACCATGTTTAACTTGGATTTAAGCAATAAACAGCTAATTGCGTATGCAGCAAAAGGAGAAGTAGCCTCTGCAGGTTCTGAACATGCAGATAATGTATCGGCAGCTATTTGTGGAAACTTTGTACTTATCCGTTCATATAAACCATTGGAAATAATCAATTTAGAGTGTCCTAAAAATTTAGAGTTTGCTGTAGCTATGCCTAAAATGATTACTCCACCGAATAAAACTGAAAAGGCTCGTGCAGTTATTCCCAAACTTGTGCCTTTAGAGAAACATGTTTATAATTTAAGTAAAGCCGCGGCTATGGCAGTAGGTTTTGCCACAGGTGATATTGATATTATTGGACAGTCGATGGTTGATGATATTGTTGAACCTACGAGAGCAGTATTGACTCCAGGTTATAGTAAAGTTAGGGAAAACGCGTTAAATGCTGGAGCATTAGGTGTAACGATAAGTGGTGCTGGACCAACCATGATAGCTGTAGTAAACAGAAAAACTGGAGACACTGAGAAAATTGCGGCAGCAATGCGCGAAGGTTTTCAGTCAGCGGGCTATGACGCTAATGCTTTTGCAACAAGACCTAGTAAAGGTGCTTACGTAGTGGAGATGAAAAAATGAGCTATCAAGAATGTATAAGTTGCCATGAAAAATATGGAATAGATGAAATAGTTTACTTCTGTAAAAAATGTGGAGACATACTAGAAATAAAAATAGATTTGAAAAAAGCAGCAAAAACTGTTAGAACTGGAGAGTATAAGAAGACTCCGTTGTCAACTTGGCGTTACCGTGATTTTATGCCAATTCATGAAACATCAAGTGTTGTCACTCTAAGTGAGGGAGGAACAGGGTTGCATCGTTCTGAACGGTTGGGGGAGGCTTTGGGGCTTACTGATTTGTGGATTAAAAATGAGGGCGAAAACCCAACAGGTAGTTTCAAAGATAGAGGGATGACCGTGGGGGTAACTAAGGCTGTTGAGTTGGGTGTTAACCATGTAATCTGTGCATCTACAGGTAACACAAGTGCGAGTTTAGCTGCTTATGCTGCTCGTGCAGGTATTCGTTGTACTGTTTTAATTCCTTCAGG
>JAIRJY010000083.1 GCA_031260365.1 Nitrososphaerota archaeon
TGATAAATCTGGTGGTCAAAAGAATTATGGAGAAATTGAAGAAACAATGTCTTATTCGGTGCTTAAAATAGTTGCTGACTGGATAATATTTTGCACAGAAAATTAGGTCTCTACCCCAACTTTGACAAATCAGCATTAAGGTCTACCAGCAATAATTTTTGAGCGTATTTCAACAGGAATAGCCTTTTGTTGGATTATTGCGTGAATTTCATCATTTTATGGCATATGCGTGTATAACAGTGATGACCCACAGGACCGTCTGAACCAACACAAAATAGTTTTATCTCAAGACTTATACAACGAACTCTTATTAAATAAGGTTATCCTTACAGATAACAAACGGCGAGAAATAGACAGCTATAGCATGCTCATTAAACAACAAAAGGGCTAAACAACAATGTCAAAACAACAAGTAACAAAACTTCAAACAACAAAATTCATTCTCCATCAATCCAAAAATATCTGGAAATTTCAAGTAACAACTATTGTGTTATCTATAGTTACAGGTGTTTTATTTGTAGTATTCACGCTTGCACTATCTGATTTCGTAAACCTTATAACTAATGGTATTATGAGCACTACTGGTTTTGTATTTCAGTTTTCTAAATTACTCGTCTGTTTCGCATCAGTAGCATTAATAACTGTCGTAATCGGTTATATTCAGCAAGTAGCAAGTTTGCGTACGACCAGACATCTATGGAAAACTACATTGAAATCAATCAATCAATCAACTGTTACAGATGTCAATAGCTTTTCTCAAGGTGACATTTTAACCCGTGTACTATCGGACGCATCTGAACTTTCAGGTATAGTTGGTGCTTTTTATCCAACACTAATTTCTCAGATAGTTATATTTACATTTTCACTTTTTGCTCTAAATTTGCTTTCACAACCCTTATCACTGATTTTTTTGGCGTTTGCTCCATTGTTTCCCCTAATCGCTTGGTTTGAGAGTAAATCCCTGCCAAAAAAAACTCTGGTTCAAAGACAAGCATATTCAAAAGTAACCGAGGCCATTAGAGTAAGACTACATGGCTTTAGGACTATAAAAGCACTTAACGCAACTAACTATTTGAATAAAGAATTCGATAAAGAGAGCGCATCTTTCATAAAAGCTGCCACCTCGTTAGTATGGAAAGCTAATGAGTTTGGCGGCATTTTTACAGTAATGAAGTTTACTTTTCCAGTTATAATATTGGGTGTAGGTTTCTTCTTTTTCTCTCAAAACCTTATTTCCATAGGTGCTGTGTTTGCGTTTTATCTAGTTTCGGGTCAAGCATATGGTCCACTATTTGCTTTGGGTTCATCTCTTGCTACTTATTATCAAACTTCGCCGAGGGTAAAGCGAATTATTGAATTACTGGATATTCCTAAAGAAACAGAAGGTGGTACCCTTTTAAATCCAATAGATACTATTGGTTTTGATAAAGTGAGCTTTGAGTATAAGCAATCACCGATTTTGAGAGATGTTAGTTTTTCATTAAATAAAGGTGAACATGTTGCGCTGGTGGGTGCTACTGGTTCAGGTAAATCTACTATTTTAGGTCTTTTGAATATGTTTTATCGCACGAATACTGGAAAAGTTTTTTTGAATGGTAAAGACATACAGTCTTTTAATCCTACAGATATACGCAGTAGAGTCCTTCTTGTTTCGTCTAATGATTTACTTATAAATGACACTGTTAGGAATAATGTGGCTTTCTTTGATGATATAGCTGATGAGGAGTTAATTAAAGCTCTGTCTATTGCTCGTGTTCCTTTTCCGGTTGACGCTTTGATTACTGAAAGAAGCGTTTCGGAAGGTGAGAGACAGAGAATTTGTTTGGCGCGTTGTCTAGTGAGGAGACCTGATGTTCTTTTATTGGATGAAGCCTTGTCAGGTGTTGATTCAAAAATAGAGTTTGAGATTTTTCAAAAAATAATGACCAGTTTTCCTAGTATAACTTTAATTGTGGTCTCTCATAGGCTTTCAACTATGCGTCTTATGGATAAGTTGATGTTTCTTTCAGCTGGTGCTCTTATCTGTGAACATTCAATTGATGGGTTACTGCAAAATTCGTCAGAATTTAGGTCTCTTATAGAGAAGCAACTTATACACCCTGATATTGAGAACTGCAAATTAGGAACACAAAATAACCCAAGGGCTTATATTCAATAATAGCTATGATATAAATAAATGTTAAGGAAAAAAAGATTATGAGTGTTCACGAATTATTGGTAACGTATACGCCTTATAAGCAAATATCGATTTTTGAAAAAACTTTTTTTGATGCTCCTGAAGACCTCGCTAGGTTTATTACTTTGATGGCATCTGGCAGAGCACCAGGACTTTACTGGGCTAATGGCATTGTTTTCATTTATGTTCCACTATCTGCTTCAGTAACTAATATCGCGAAAGAACTCATAGAAAATGGAAAACAATACTGGTTATTTGTCGGATATACCTTAATGCCAACATGCACAAAAATTATTGAAACCAAAGAAAAATTAATTGTCCCTGTAATAGACGTATCATCAAATGAAATTTTAAACCAAGTCACCAAATGGCTAAAGCAACAAAAATAAGTTATAACTATCCCAATTTTTTTAACACCCCTATTGCTCGCGTAGTCTCGTCAAAACTGCCCTGCCCTCTAAATCTGTCATGAGTTTCTTTTAAACCATCAAGACTCAACTGGTAACGCCTAACACCAAATTTTTTTTAATCTTTCAGCAACATCATCATTTACTTGAAAGGGGTTTCCAAACATACCAACTTTAATGCCAAAAGAACGCGCATAAGCAATCAACTCGTATATGTCAACTCTAAGTAACGGATCGCCACCAGTAAAATTTATGAGACCACCAATACCCACATCAGAACAAAAACTTACAAAAGAATCAATAACTCTTTTGCTATCCGCAGTAGAAAATTCATTTCTGATTTCGCTGTCATAAGTTTCAGATTCAAGCATATAACAATGCTTACACTTTTGCTGACAACGTGCAGTTATATGCCATTGCAAAGTAAATAAATACTAGTCAAAAACCTGTGACATCAGTTATCTTCTCAAGGGCGTTTAAATGATGTAAGATATATGGGAACAGAAGTTACTCGTTTAAACCGATAGACGAGTTTACCGACCGCACCCACCGCAATCTCGACAAACTTCAACGCAAACCCAAAAAACCAGTAGAACATTCCGCTTCAACCAGTCCCTTATTCCAAAAAGCATATTTGGACAACTTTCCCATGCTTCTTTTTTTTGCTTGTTCAGACACATAAAACAACTCGTATAATTTATTTTACTGTTTAATCGCTTATATATATGCCTGACGTAACTTTAAGAGAAAATTGTATCCGTTTGATTTTTGGGCGCGGCTATTACTGCGTAAGACTTGAAAACAAAACTATTTCAATATAATCCGACAAAAACATCGTAACTCCCCATGTTGGGAACTTGTTTTTTCACACATGTTCCGGCTCTAAATCGGGTGTTTTTGTCTGTTCAGGTGTTTCTTTTCTTAATTTCTTTTTGTTGTCTTGCTCTATTCCGCGTATTATTGTTTTTTTATGGGGGTTGTTGATGATTTCTGCCCATTTATCTTGGTGCGCCTGTGCTGCTTGGGCGAGAGTGCTTTCTAAGGATTGGCGTTTTTCGAAGGATAAGTCAGAAGCTGTAAGTTGTTTGTTGATTTTGTCTTTGACGTTTTGGAGTTGCATGATTTCTTTAACGAGCTGTTTATCATTATTTTCCACAATAACTCTATACACATCTTCAGCGGTTACGCCATGATAAGCAAGCGCGCCGTAAAGCTTGTCTTGGGAATTTCTCAAGGTTTCTATCGACTTTTCAAAGGATTTCTGATTTGTTACTTCACCGTAATTTTTTAAAAAGTTAATTTGTTTTTGCAAAAATTGGAGTTCCTTTATGTATAGCTGTTTATTTTTTTCATCTAAAGGCATTATAAAACCCTCAAGCCGTTAAATAATATGGGTGTTTTTGCACTACAAAAAAGGTCGTGACATCCATCTTGGAATCTTTATTTGGGATAGTATGTAAAAGTATTGGGTCTTTCAAGGCTGCAAATTCGGCAGGCTTTATAATACGCGAATCAACCGACGAAGTTGACATGCCACTTCCTGTCGTATATCCCCAAAAAGCATGCTTGTTTACGCTCTCTGAAAGCCTTATTTCTTCAAATGTACCGACTAAACTTGAAAAATATTCCTGTGTGCTTGGATCTGTGGCTTTTAAAACAAATTTGAAATCACACAAGTCGGAAATTACTGTCGATGTGGTTTGTCCATAAATTTCTTCTAATTGTTTGAGACTTTGTATAAGTATACAAATAGTTATTTTTTTACTGCGCAATGTTGCTAAAGCGCCTGTGATCGGCGGGATTTTGCCCAATCGTGGGAATTCATCAAGAAGAAATAAAATGGGTTTTGCCTTTTTTTCATCGCGTCTTTCAAAAAAGGTGATAAACTGACTTATCAACAACGTAAAAAAATCTGGAAAATGACGCAATAAATCTTCGGAAATTTGCACATACACATCTTGATTTTCTTCTAAATCCTCGGGAGATAT
>JAIRJY010000163.1 GCA_031260365.1 Nitrososphaerota archaeon
AATCGCATCTGGTTGAGTAACGAAGGGTTCAACCGCGAAAACTTCTCCTGTATGCACTTTATTTGTAGATAACGTGGCAACATTTGGAATACTTGTACCTGCGTGAATTAAATATCTGCCTACTGAATGTCCTGTAAGGTTACTTATAGGTTTAAAACCATGGTTTTTTATCGTTGTCTCAATCATGCCGCCTATACGACCAATTGATATATCGTTGTGAATGTTTTCTATTACTAATTTTAACGCGTGCTCAGCTGTTGTTGTCATGTTTTTGCCTTCTGAATTAAAAGCAACAGTAAACGCTGTGTCAGTTACATATCCGTCAATTTGTACACCCATGTCAATTTTAACTGTTGCACCTTCAGGTATTATGCTTTTGTCTTCTGGAGGTGAAGTGTAATGCGCGGCAACTTCATTAATGCTAACATTGCAGGGAAACGCTGGAACTCCGCCTTTCTCACGGATAAGTGCTTCAGCTTTTTCACACACATCTATTACCTGTATATTCTCTTTAACATAACCTCTCATCTCTTCACGAGCAGCACACAAAATTTTTCCTGATAACCGAAACTTTTCAATTTCTTCTAAATCAAACATTATACAAGCAACACTTCAACTTAAAACAACTTGTAGTTTAAAAACTTAAATTTATTGGCTTAAAACACCTCATAACAAGTGTACCCTTATGTAATGAAACATTAATTTTATTTATCTTATTCAATCTGCCATTTTGACACGACTTATTCTGACACTAAAAAGCCACATGCTTTACTACAGTGCCAAATATATTTTACATATCCACCATTTTTAGGAAATAAACAAGAATTAAGAACACTAAAAAAAATACCTCAACATAGAGCAGAAAATGTTTGCTAACTATTCAGACGACAAATACAGTGTTAAATTACAAACGACCAACACGCAGCTATAACGCTATTAGAACAGGGCTTTGAATGGGTAGGCGTGAAGGAAAGCTTAATATTCTTTAGGAAACGTAAATGATAACGCTCTCTATTTACAGCGGTACAGTAGAATGTTCCGAGGTAAAGAAAAGGTATGTTAAAACGTGCCGAGGTAGCTCAGCCTGGGAGAGCGCTCGGCTGAAGACCGAGTTGTCGCATGTTCAAACCCTGCCCTCGGCACCACACCATACTTTTGGCATATGCCTGCGACAAAATTTGGCGTTTTGGAACTGCCTGCGACACCTAAGTTTTTCGTTTTCGAAACAGCTTAGTTTGACCATTATCAAAACTTGTATGCTCTTCAAAGCCATCTTCAATAAGTGCAGCTGCTTCAGTTGGAGTTTTAGCGATCTTGCAGATGTAGCCTTTATCTTCGCCTACAGTGATAAGCTGTGTGTAGAGCAGAGTGTTTTTGATGTTCTTATGACCAAGAGTCTGCATAACATGAAGAATGTCTTTTGTTTTCTCATATTCAGAAGTTCCTTTCCAATGGCGTAGCGTGTGAAACTTTATCTGCGTTAGTCGAGGATTGCAAAGGTTGAAAGATAGTCTTTTGCGATGTTTTTGGAAGGTGCGTCTAAGATTGTTCAAGTTTTTATAGCGATTAAAGATTCTTTCAGTAGTCTTTGGATAACATTCCAGTATATTTTGAAGTTTCTTTGACATCGTAAATCGTCTAGGGTTGCTTCCTTTTTCAGCTCTTATGCTTAATGTTCTAGCTTCGAAGTCAATATCTGTCCACAGCAAATCATAGATTTCCCCAGCACGAGCACCTGTTTCTTTCCCAATCAACAACAGTAAACCTATTTCTTTAGGTACACCAGCAACTAAGTCATCAATTTCGCGCTCCTGGGGAATAAACGGCAGTTCTCTTACCGCTTCATACCAAGGACGCTTCCAAGTATAGCCATACTGTTTAGCGTAGAGGTCGTAAGCAAAAACTACAACTTGTTTCTGTGAAGCTTTCCATTGGTCTTGATTAGCTATGACTGCTTTTACACTCTCAGATATCTCTGTCGTAATTGTAATTACCGTTTTAGTCAGCCCCAAAAATTAAATATATCCAAGATCGAGTTTGCCCTTAACCAAATATGCGCTAAAGAAGTGAAAAATTTGGAACACCCAATATGTACTGAAAATTTGGGTGATGTCTCTAAAATATTGAAACATTTGGACTGGATGAAAAATCAAGGCTACAAACAATCTACTATTGAACGCAGACAGAGAGTATTGCTTGGACTACAAAAATTGGATGCAAATCTATCTGATCCTTTGTTTTTTTGTGCCGTTAGAGAGGTGTAGTATGCCATCTCGGAAGACTTTATGGTTACTGCAGTTAGGGCATTGAGGTCTTAGTTGAAGCTCTTCAAAGGCTGTGAGAGAATCAGCAGTATTTTTACTTTGAACTTCAACCATACTTTTTTGCCTCAGTTTTTGCCTTCCGCTTTTAGCTTTGCAAACCAATAATTACGTAATGCTATGGGCGTTTTGGGGTTTTCTACAAGCCGCTTGATAGCAACCCAATTAATAGCTCGAGATTTACTAGTCAAATCAGAGGTCTTTGGTTGCCGTTCAGTTTTATTTTTCCGCTGAACAGGAATATCACTGTATTGTTGACGCCATAGCGGCTCAAAAGTTTGAACCCACTCATGATAAGGCAAAACATCAAGTTTCTCACCTAAAAGCTCATGACGCAACTTCCTCTCCTTAACACCCACATAAAAATCCCGCAACGTGTTAGGGTTTGTACCTGTCTGCTCAGAGATGCTTTCCATGCTTAAATTATGAAAAGCACCATGAGTCACAAAAGTATGCTTAAAAATATGCGTAGCCCCCCACATAGAAGCAAGTCGAGAAACACCCGCAGTTACAGCAACAGTCTTCAATGCTTTTTGAACAGTACTATAAGACGGAAACAACACTTCATCAGGCGCTACCTGATAATCGGAAATATACTGTTTAACACGACTCATACAACCCTGATCCAAAAACCGTGGACGATAATCCTTGACTTTAGGCTCAAACATCATAACAAGATCTTTCTCAAAATTACAATCCAAAGGTCGAACACCCAAAATACTACTAATACGACCACCAGACTTCACCCCAATCTCAGCAACAAGCAACAAATAATGACACTTTATAGACTTAACTAAATTATAAAGATCAGTATCTTCAAGACACCATGACTTTCGACTTTTAGGACGCTTCAAACCCCTTGTAGCAAACTCTTCTTGCTGTAACAAGTCATGTTTACCCATGGTCTTCATCCAAAGACGCAAAACAAACGCCACAGAATCACGCGTTCTTTGCGTTAACGTATCAGCGAATTTTTCATACATCCAAAGCTTACGATAATCATCAACAACCCAACTAAACGGGTCTTTCTTTCCTAAGAGTAGATAACATTTGAAGCCTAAATGGTAGCATTTTTTCCACGTTTTAATACGATTTCTATTCCTATCAAGAAACAGTTTAGCACCTTCCGTATTTGCAAAGTCTTTAGCGTACTGAGGAATGATACGTTTTGGCTGTTTGGGATACTTTTGCAAAATAGCATAAACTGTTGGACGCGACAAACCACTAACATTTGCTGCAGCAGTTACACCATGCTTCAAAACAATTTCATAACCATTAGCCTCAACAAACCGCTCCAAAGTCTCTTTACGCAACCCTACAACCATTAGAAATCCTCCGTGGATGCGTGACATTTGTCTTCAAAAATAGACATTTCCAGCGATTGATTCAATTGGCTGAGTCTTTCAACACAACATTTCACATGAGCAGGCTTATTCTCAGTAAAACTATTTTGAACCCAATCATTATCCATGATACTTTTTTGACAAAAAACACAAACTAACTGACGATAACCCTCAGCCACTTCAAAAGCATTATTTACAATATATGAACCAGTGGAACCAGTGGAACCATCATTTATACCGTTAATATTTTCATTTTTTTCTGCAATTTTTACAGCAAATATACCGGTTCCAACGGTTCCAGTAGTTCCACTTTCATCATTACTATAACAATCTAATGTATTTTCTAATCTATTTTCCACACCATCGTCAAAATCATCTAATTTTTTCAATTTCAGACCAAACCATACCTTGGTCTTTTCACCGTTGATGTTCTTTGATCCTGTTTTTACACCTTCGATTTTTGCTATTTCTTCGTTTAACCTTTGTGCTTTTCTGTCAGGTTGAAAATCATGCTGTTCACAATAAAAATGGTAATGCGCTTGCACATCTCTTTTTGGAACATACGCGTGTATACCTGCTTTTTCAATACCCTCAATAACAAAAGCACCTATAGTATCACTAGCTCTTTTGAACTTCAACTCCACATCATTTTGTGATTTTGGCTTCTTAATTTTTTTACCATTTTTCAAAACACGTAGAGTTCCTTCGATAAGCCAGTTCAGTATTGCTGACTTGTCTTCTTCAGTCTCAAGCCATTGTCTTTCGATATGGATAATTTGTTTTTCACCTGTGAAACTATTTGGAAAATTGATAAATATCATTCGTTCATAGAATGCTTGTGTTGCCTTCAGTATCCTTGGAAAGAGATTACCCATGATGAGTTGTTTGGTAAAAAAAGTGTGTTTTGTTCGGGTTTGAATACCTTTTCTTTCTGTCGAAATCGCATCACCACCAGTTAAAGATTGTAATAATTGTATAGTGAGGATTCTTTCGATTGGCGGTTCGGGACTCACATTAATTAATGAGTTCGTCATTTCGTAGAGTGCGAATTGGTGTTTACCGTCCATTTCGGTAACTGATACAGCTGAACAATTAGCCGTTCCAAATATTGTAAACATTGTTCTAATTACTGTACCTTTTCCGTTTCGTCCAGTGTTTCCGTATAGCCAAAAAATATAGTGTAAATCTTCTTTTAGCAGTATGGTTCCAAGGCATTCTTGGAGTAAATGTCGGTCTTCCTCATTTGGTTGTATTTGTTGTATAAAATTGAGCCATGCATCCGATTTTGCTTCAGGGTTATAAACTACTGGAAGTTGTGTTGTGACAAAGATGTCAGGACTGAAAGGTAATAAGTCTACGTTGCTTTCTGTGAATTGTAGGATGCCGTTTTTTACTGCTATCATTTCACTTGGTTTAAAATCTCTCGAAATGGTTCATATTGTATGAGTTCTGTGATTGCTTTTATTTGTGCTGGTGTTGCTCTTTCTCGTAATAGTTTTTTTGCGCAAACACTTAGGTAGAGTTCGCCGTTTGTTTGGTAAGTTTTTGTTTTTTCGCTCCAGTAATATGTGATCTTTGTTTCTGAGTCGGTGAATGTTCTGTGTTTTTGGTTATCAACGATGCAATTGGCAAAGTCGTTAAGTATTAATTTTTGCCTTTCTACAATTTGCCCGTATGTATTTTCTTCCTTGAAGAGTTTTTCGACATATCTGTTCATTTCTTCTGGTATGTATTCAGAGAGAGGTATTGCCAGCCGTTGTTCTTTTTCTTTGATTTCTTCATAGATTTTTTTTGCATCATTTTCATTTTTCAGGTTTTCAAAGAGTTTTTTTCGGTCAGGGTGTTCTCGGCATCTTTTGCAGTAGCTTGTTTTTTTATATTCTTTATAATCCTGTTCTGTGATGTCGTCTGTTGGTGGTACAATTGTTTGGTCACATGCGCCGCATTTTTCTGTTGGTTGCTCAGTCATCGCTGTTATCTCCTGTTGTTTTATCAGTTTTTGTTTTGTTTTGAAGTGAA
>JAIRJY010000166.1 GCA_031260365.1 Nitrososphaerota archaeon
TTTCAGAGGAAAAGTGGGGTGACAGGGGTGACGGGGTGACAAAACATCCTGTTGTGTCTCAGCCTGTTCTGGTGCAAGACGTTAAACATTCGCTTTTCACCAAACAAGAAACAGACAAAATTAACAATGAGTCTTCGTCTTCGGTGTCTGTGTCTGCTCCTACTACTGATACTGTTGGTGGTGGCGGTGGTGGGTATTGTCAGCTGGTTTGTAGTGTTTGTTGTAAGGGGCTTGATGATTTTGATTGGTTAGTGGATGAGGTGTCAGGTGCTAAAATGTGTCGTGTGTGTTTTGAGCGCAAAAAAGATGATGAATTTAGGAATATGGACCATTGGGAGTTTGACCACAATGATTTTTGAAAAAATAAAGTATGTACTAACAATTTTATGGAGTGGATAACATGCCGTTTTTGTCTGATTGTGTTGACTGCGTGAATAGAACAAAAGCGGATGTTTGTAAAGACTGTGTTGTTGTTTGTTCTAAATATGGAAAACAGCCGGTTGATGTACGTGGGTATATTGTATGAGTGAAGAAAAAGCAGTTACTAAGCCGTTTCATTATCGTTGTAGTAGTTGTGGTCATGGTACAACTTTACAGTTACCCACTGAAGAATTAACGGTTTATACGTGGTGTACTTGCTGTAGTAAAAATCAAGAGGATAATCGAGTTTTTGTTCGGCATAAAATAATGTGGTGAGATGAATGAGTGAAAAAGTTATAGTAGTTAAAGGTTCAGATGTAGTAAGAGACAGCACAAAAACATCTCTGATTACATCTAAAAGAACCTATGAAATTTGTTCTTCAGATTTGTTGTGTGTTTCGTCTAATTTAGATGTTGGTCATAAGGATGATTATGGTAAGCCCAGGTTAGAGCTGGTTGAGCCTGATTTTCTTACGGGTTTAGCAGAAGTAATTGGTTATGGCGCACAGAAGTATGGTGAGGGTAACTGGAAAAAAGGCTTAAACCCTGGTCGTTTTTACGGTGCACTACTTAGGCATGCTAACGCGTTTTGGAGTGGCGAAGTCTACGACAAAGACACTGGCTTACATCACATGCTACATGTTGCCGTAAATGCGATGTTCATACACTGGTACAGCACCAACACCAGCGGCGGTGGCAGTAAACAAGGTCAAACACAAAAACATGAGGAGGATAAAGTGTGATGTGTTTTCTTTCAAAGTCGGCAGTAAAAGAGGTAGATATGCTTGTTAGATGTAAATTGTATCCTCAAGTGTTGACCGAAACGGGTAGGAAAAGTAATAGTCGAGTTGTAAGTGTGTTAATTGAGAAGGGCTGCTTAGTTGTAAAGAACATGACCCTTGTCCGGAGTATCCAAGTTATTTTACGTACTACATCACCAGTTCAGGGCTTATTTACTTGCACTTGTTGAAGCATATTGAGGATGTTTTCCATTCAAAGATAAAAAAAGAGGCTAAGTCACGTGATGAAAGAAAAATGTAAATTTCAAATAACTGCGAAATTTAAACTTTCAAAAGAAGAAATTAAAACACTTGAAAAACTCGCAAAACTCCTACCCAAATTAGACATACAATTTGAAATAACCGAAAACTCCCCCGGTATAGATGAAGGTTAAACTGTAATGGTGAGTAGGGTGTCGTTAAAAATGGTTACAGCTAGGTCGCAGGGTTTGTTAAAGTATATAAACTTTGAAGAGTATATTTAATTATAAAGGAGGGTTAAAGTGTTGACTGACCTTTATGATATTCTAGTTGCAACGGTAGATGATTTGTGTGAGAAACATAAGATTTGTTCTCATTGCGGTACAATACTAACTCGTGTGTCTCCTGAGGAGCAAAATTCGCCGTTTACTTTAGCTAAATGTTTCTGCTGTGGTCATAAATTAATTGTAGCCTTTGAACAAAACACAGAAGACGAAAAGGAAGGAATTAGAATAGAGCCGTCTTTAACAAAAATCAGAAGAAAACATGAAGGTGTAGGAGTGGGTGTGTTTTATGAGGATTGGGTTTGTTTTAAATGTGGTAAACTTTTCTGCAGCGTTCCAGGCGTTTCTAAAAGAAGCATTGTTTATTGTCCATCATGCAACAGTTTAGCACCGTTTGTACAAACACTTAATCGAGTACTAATAAAATAGTTACTGATGACAACACACGCAGTAGTAGATAAACTGTTACTTAAACTATTTTTGCCATTTCATTGAAGCTAAAAACGTTGTAAATCAATGCAAAAACTACGTTTTAACATGATATTTATAAGTTACATTACAAACATAGTATCATAACTTTATAGTGTTAATTTTCTGCTCGCTTAATGTGGGCTTAATAGTCTGTACTATCAATTTTTGGAGCAAAAAATAATATGCCATCTCATCAACGTAGCCGAACAGGAAAAAATAAGCGATATAGTCGATTTCTTTCATATCTTGAACGACATCAACATTACGATACCATACGTGCGGAAGTTAAAGCACACAGCCGCCGTGACCCAGCGTCAGGAGAGAAAGCCTTTCACCCAGACGACCGACAAAAAATCACAAACTTACTACTGGAAAGCGGCTGCTACATAGAAAAACAAAGAAACATTTTCAGCCAAACCATCAACAATTTAACACGCCATGTACAGGTACGGTCTGAGGTAGAATGGCAAAATTTTGACCCAGACACCGTAAACACAGTAATAGGATGGTTTGAAGACGGACAAGTACTAAACCGACCAACATAGACAAACACAGAGGAGGAAGAAGCAGATGGAGAAGCAGCTACTGTATGAGAATACTAAAAAATTAGCTTCAACACGTGAAACATTAATTCGTTTGGAAACACGACTAGAAGCTATACAAAACCAAAGAGCCTGCTGCCAAAAAGACGTACAACAACAACTGGAAAACCTAAACAAAAAACTATACCAGTTAGAGGAAAACCAGAAAAAACATGACGACAGCTTTCGCACAATAACAAAACTCGGCGGAGCCATAGGCAGCACAGCCATAATACTCATCCCCATACTACTAGAACTAACAAAAGCCCTAACAACACAATAAACCCATCACCATCACCATCACCATCACCATCACCATCACCATCACCATCACCATCACCCTCACCATCACCAT
>JAIRJY010000173.1 GCA_031260365.1 Nitrososphaerota archaeon
TGTTGCATGGTTAATTTTAGCCGTCAACATGAGAGTCGGCGATGAAAAAGATCCAGACGAAGCAGACACCGTTGGTGCTATTACACTTCGAGACGAACACATAAGCATAAAAGACAACAAAGTTACTTTTGACTTCTTAGGCAAAGACAGCGTACAATGGGTAAAAACCATACAAGCACCACAGCAAATAATAAAGAATTTAGAAGAATTCAAAAAAGACAAAACAAAACAATATCTTTTTGAAGGCATAGACAGCAAAAAAGTATCAAGATTTCTATCTGAAAAAGTACCAAAACTCACAGCAAAAGTTTTCCGTACCTGGAAATGCACCAAAACCTTAAAAGAAGAACTAGACAAAAGCGGCATAACCAAAGCAGACCCAGACTACAAAAAAAACCATGCCGCCAAAATGGCTAACCTTAAAGTCGCAGAAGTAGCAAACCACAAACGCAAAATTCCACCAACATTCGACGAACGTGTAAAACAAAAAGAAGAAAAACTCAAAACTATGCAAACAGAACTTAAAGCAAAAAAAGCAGAAGGAAAAAAAATCGAGTCACTTGAAACACGTATCGAAAAAGCAAAGCTAGACCTTGAATTAACAAAACTTACCCGCGAATACAATTTGGGTACTTCATTAAAATCATATATTGACCCACAAGCATACGTAAAATGGGCAAAAAAAGTAAAGTTTGATATAATCAAATTTTACCCAACAACACTACGCAACAAATTCAGCTGGGCACTTCAAGAAAAAAACAAAAAAACAAAACCAGACAGTGATACAACTAAGAGTACATCAACATGAGCATTAAGGAAACCGATAACGGTGTCCTAATTACCATTTTTGTTAAACCCAACAGTTCCAAATTTGATATAAAACTTGATGGCGAAAACATTATTGTTTATGCCACAGAAGAACCAAAAAAAGGCAAAGTTAACAGAGAAATTCTCAGAGAGTTAACAAAACTCTTCCACACAAATGTTGAACTAGTTTTAGGAGCTACATCTCAACAAAAACAGTTAACCATCGGAGTAAAAAAAGACACAATAGAACAGGTACTAAAAAACAAACAAAAAAAGAGCAAAGCTATTACATTTTAAAGCGTAATATAGCGGCTAAACCGCCAAAAGCATTTTTCAACATTTGACCCTCTTCAGTTTCTGTTGAAATAACTTCAATATCTGTATTTGAATATTCAGCAAGCTGTGCTAAATCATCAATTAAATCAATTTTTTCAATTACCGACAAAGACGGCGCAGTACATTTAGGACAAGGCTTACCAGCAAGACTCTGACTAAATGTTTGCACATCTAAAGTCTTAACAGTCTCCTGCTCTTGATAATTACATGCCCCACATTTCATAGTTACACGTTGCATATCAAGAGCCTCAGAAATCAATAGCACCCTAATTTGACCAGCCTGCAAGGCTGCACGCACTTCAGCCTCACCATAAGTAATTAAACCAGTATCATGACCAACAGCGTAGAGAAATTTTTGCATAATCTGTTTTTCCTCTATATAGCGAACCTTTTTCATTATATCAGGAGCTTTCTCTACAACCTCCTTAACACCCTGCTCTTCAACATAAGCAGTATCAACAACATCCAAAATTTTATTCTTAAGCTGATAATTAAGATAATCACCCTTCTGAAAATCATACTTTGTAGGACCAGGACCACCCAAAATAACGCCCTTAAGATTCTCTATAGGCAACAAAATCTCATCAGCATGCCCACCAACACGAGCAAAATACTCATTTAACTGCATTTCACGCAAACGCTCATAACGCCTAGCAGACTGCCCACCAGCACGAGTCTTACCTGCAACCCCAGAAGTCATTTCACGAACAATATTCATGTGCTTACCAGTCAAAGTAGCCACTGTAGCATTTGACGCATCAATCAACAAAATGCCATAAGTCTCTTTCTCCCGTAACATCTCCTGTAAATGCTCAGTATGAAAACGCGAATCACAACGATAAAGAAAAATACGAATCGGCTCAGGCGGTATAATAACCCAAGACTCCATACGCTCAGTACCCGGACCAGCACCCTCCTGAGGAAGCGCACCACAAAAAATAACCAACCCCTTCTCACCAGGATCCTTAAACAACTTTAACTTCTGCTGCGCCTTAACAATAGCATCTAAAACATTCTTACGCGTAACATTAGACTTAATATTAGTAGCCGTACCATACTCTTCCCGCAAAAGATTAAGAGCATCACTAATCTGCTTACCCGGCGGCACATAAATAGTAATCAACTCTGTATGACTACCCTCTTTAGTAGCTAAGGTATTGATTGCCTTTCTTGTCCGATATAGCTCTAAACTATCTTTTTTTGCAGTACTCACAATAATTCACGTTTAATCAAGATCAAACCTTAGGAAAAGGGTAAGAACAAGATAAAAGTTCCTACGAAACACAAACATACTCTAAACAAAATACACACGACCACAAAACTACACCAACAAAATTCTACTAAAACCACCACAACACCAATACATCAACAAATATTACTAAAAATACTTAGACACAATTTATCTAACCAAAAACCAAGAAAAAACAGACAAATAATTCATAAACCGTGACTAATGCACTACAAACCTATCTCAAAAAAGAACCCCAAACGTTGATATAATAACATAGTTTTATAAAAACTGCGTCCAATAAAAAAGATTATGCTTTTGACTTAGCAACGGAAGCGTCCTTTGTCTCAGGTACAGGAGCACCTATAGCATCTCTTAGAAAAGATTTGTATGGACCAAGCTTACCACCATAGTTACCAGCAGAAATTTTAACTATACCTGGACAGTTAATTGAAGCTGCAACACCAACTTGCATTGCTTTATTAACTGCTTCTAGAGTTAAACCGTTAAGGACAATTTCAAAGACACTATTTGCATCTTTTGGAACAACTGTATCTGGAACAATTGTACGCAAAGTTGGACAATAAGCTTGATTCGTTGAAGCTTTTAATTTATATTTCATAGAACCAGCTTTACTTCCTGAACGACACACACCACCTGGAAAAGGCATAATCACGTCTGGAACTTGCTCGCGTATTGCATCCACTGCCGCTTCAGACGCCGCTAAAGCCTCAGGTTGCGTCTTAGCAAAAATCATATAGTTACCACCTGCAACTGCTTCCATAGCACCAAAACCATCTTCCACTATAAAATCGCCTTCCATCACTGGAATTCTCCAGCATTTACGCCCACCAACCACTGTCTTCTTTTGAAACCCATCACCAAAATAACGAAGACTACTACCAACATTAAGAGTACGTTTACCAAGCAAACCATTAAACGCCGCAGTCGAAGGACAAGTCATAACACATTGACCAATACGACCCAAAAGTTGACCCTTTAATTCAAAACGATCACGATTATAAATTTGAATCAACACACCAGGTCTATGATCTGGCGTTTGATCTGCTGGAACTGCACATTCAATTGACGCTTCTGCTGAAGCAGCAATAACACTTGTAGCGAAACCAGTAGTTATATTTCCAGCGATTTGCGCCCATTTTTCATTCTGAGCAGTAATTAGAACCCTTCCCACCCAAAGAGGAAACATTTCAGCAAAAGTATCACTTACGTTAACAACTTGACCCGCTGCAGACTTTACAAGAAAAACTTGTTCTTTATCATCATATCCTACAATTTTAAGTTTACTAGCGTTTGGCGACATGGAAGAACCCTTTTATCCAGTTTGTATTTGTATAATTTAAGAGTTATTGTAAAAAACAGTTTGTTTATTTGAACATAGACTTGAACAAATAACAGCTATACAAACTATCTCACACATTTAATTGAAAACATTACTAAACAAACTAACGTTTTTCATAAAACAAACTGTTTTATAATTAAACTACAAAAAAAGAAAACAGTTTAAGATATAAACAAAACCGTTTTTCATAACTGCATCGTTTTTAACACTTTTTTTACAGACAATTCCAGCAATCCACAATTAGCTTGTCCACCTGTTCACCAATTATTACACTGCAGATATCCAAAAACAAGCCTTAGAAAGAAATTAATGATGATGATATTTACCCTTGATTGGTAAGTGGTTTCCACAGAATTTACAGTGCATATCATCTGTTATGTTCCACTGGGTAATTTCAAAACTGTTACGATATATTACCGGTTCACTACATGCAGGACAGTACGTATTTTCTGCTACATGCCCAGGCAGATTACCAAGATAAGTAAATAACAAACCTTCGCCTTTTGCTATAAGATAAGCGTTCTCCATATCTTCTACGGGTGTAACTGGAAGAGTAGACATTTTGTAGTCAGGATGAAAACGCAACAAATGAAACGGCGTATTTGGTCCTAAGTAGTCATTAATCCATTTTGCCAAACACTTTACATGATACATTGAATCCCCCGTTTTAGGTATAACAAGATTGGTTATTTCGATATGAATCCCTGTAAGTTTGAACTCTTTTAAAGCTTCAAAAATAGGGTTTACATCAGACACAGCAGAAACAGTCTTATAAAAACCAGGATCACCAGCGGCTTTAAAATCCACAGTCACAGCATCAATATAAGGTAAAACTGTTCTTACCGCTTCACGAGTCATATAGCCATTGGTTACAAACGTGTTAAAAAGACCCGCATCATGAGCAATCTTGGCAGTATCATAAGCATACTCCATAAAAATTGTAGGTTCAGTGTAAGTGTAACTTATTCCTTGACAATTTGACTCCTTTGCTAATCTAACAATTTCTTCAGGCGATAAAAGATTCTCAGTTACACTTTTCCCTTGACTTATTAACCAGTTATCACAAAACTGACAACGAAAATTACACCCTGCAGCAGCAATTGACGCGACTGATGCACCAGGATTAAAATGCAACAGAGGTTTTTTACCAATAGGATCAACTCCAAAAGCCACTGCTTTACCATAATTTAAAGTATATAACATACCACCTTGATTCTTACGAACCAAACAAAATCCAGAAGCACCATCACCAATTAAACAACGACGTGCGCATAAACAACATTGCACCGCCTTTTCAGCCTCTTTGTTATAGAGCATTGCTTCATGTGCTGACAAAATAAACCACACATTAGATTAATGAAACTTTTCTTAAAACTCTTTAGGCCATCAATTAACAAAAAACAGTAGAACAACACAAACAATTTAGCATATTCACCAACAAAGCTAACACACCTAACAAACATTAACACTATTCAAACGATAAAACCTCCAAAACACCACAAAACAATACACATAAACACATAATTTTTATCAAAAACAACACATAAATTTAAAAAACATACACATCACAATAAACATCAAAAACAAACAGTATTAACTAAAAAAGCTAAACAACACACTAAAAAATAATCAACATAACAACTGTATACAAAAGCATCAACAAAACAAACAAAAAAGAGAAACAAAAAAATTATTCTCTACTCGAAAGCACAAAAATGTAATCAGCTGTATCTGCACACATATCTGCCGCTTGCTCAATAAACTCTATCAAATCATCAAAAATTACCATCACACCACAATTCATAACAGCACCATACTTTACAAACAAACCCTTAATTACCAAATATTCAGTATCAATATCAGTTTCAATCTCACCCACACACTTAGCAGCTCTTACCGCTTCAACAGGATCAGAAGAAATCTTTTCTATACTACTTCGAAGCATCTGAGCAGTATCAACAAGTTTACC
>JAIRJY010000008.1 GCA_031260365.1 Nitrososphaerota archaeon
TCAAATCGTTTAAGGTCGAAGGTCAAATTATCGTCTTCAAAAAAGATGTTCTTAACATTATACTTATCAACAACATGCTGAATATGTTTTAAAGTATACTCTACTGAATGTACTCGAAAGTTTTTACCCATATGTAACTGAACAGAGCAGAAACAACAGTTAAAGGGACAACCACGACTAGTAATCATGGATATAGCCCGTTTTTGAAAACTTCGATATCCCATCTTATTAGTCAGATAATATTCCATATCAACAAGATGATACGCCGGATATGGTAACTCGTCAAGATTTTCCAAGAAAGGTCGTTTATCATTAATTACGATACGCCCATTCTTGCGGTAGGCAATACCTAAAATATCACTTAACTCTTTTTTACCTTCAAAATATTCAACGATTTCGAGAAGTGCATATTCACCTTCACCAATAACAGATATATCAACAGATTTAGCCACCTCCATAAACTCTTGAGGCAGTGTAGAGACATGTGGACCACCTACGACTGTAAGAATATCGGGATCGACTTTTTTTACTAACTCGCTTACTTTTAAAGTGTTACCAATTTGGCTGGTAAATGGTCCAGATACGCCTACAATATCAGGTTTTCGATTACGTATTTCTGTTTCAATTTGATCAAGAGGCATACCAACAGTTAGTGTATCATTATTTTTTTGAGCCTTAAAATCAGTTATGAAGGCATCTAAAAGTTCAACCGCATAGCCTGCTTTGTCAAGAACAGCAGCGAGATACATCAAACCCAAAGGTATACTACCTGCAGGCGGCTCTGAGTCCAGATAGAATGTTTGAGGAGGATTTATTAGGAGCACTTTCATTGCGAACCTTTAGATCATTTATTTGAGCCATTTGTAATATTTAAGTTAATCTTAAAATTGAGTAACCTGATTTTGTTTTTAAATCATTGAATATTGAAGTACAGCATACAAACAATGAAGTGGCACCATAACCCGTAGAAATGCCGAAAAAATCAATGTTTAGCAGCATAAGCCAACTTTAGAAGCAAAATTTATCATAGACGAAGCAAAATCAAAGAATTATTACAAATTTAGCCAACATTTTGCTTAAAAAAAATTGAAAGCTAACACATTTTTCAGCCCACTTTATTAGATCTCCTGCGAAACTGCCTATTTTGAAAAAAATTAAACATTCAAATCAGGTTAAACCTCAAACCCAAACATTCTTTTGATAGGACAACAATTCAAACTTTTACGCTACACTTAGTTTCGCAATAGGTCTATTTTTAGACTATAAGAAATAAAGAAGCTAAAAACAGGTTACGAATTATAGCCTGCGGGTAGAGTCACTAAAATTTTAACTATCTCATCAGGTTATTCTTGTTAGTGGTGAAAGTTTTGATTGAACGTCAGAATTTAACAGTATATACAGTTGGGCATTCAACTCGTTCACTTGAAGAGTTTAGTGAAATCATGGAAGCATATAACATTACATTACTTATTGATGTGCGTGCTGTGCCACGAAGTAGATATAGTCCGCAATTTAGCAAGGAATCACTATCAAACACTTTAAAAATATTAGATATAAAATATTTGGTGCTTCCAAGCATTGGTGGAATGCGACACCCAAAAAAGGATTCAAACAATCTTGCTTTGGAAACTAGTAGTTTTCGCGGATATGCCGATTTTATGCAAACTAAAGAATTCACAGAAGAACTGTTAAAAATTATTGTGTTAGCCAAAACGAACTGTTTAGCAATAATGTGTACAGAAGCTTTACCTTGGCGTTGCCACCGAAGTCTAATCAGTGATATGTTAGCAGTTAGACACATTAAAGTTTTTCACATAATTAATAAAAATGACACAGTGGCACATGAACTTCACGCGTTAGCTCATGTAGAAGGCACAAAAGTTTCTTATCCACTATTTAGCACCCAAAAAACAACTCAAAGAACACTTACCGACTTTGGAACGATATAATACTGAGATATGTATACATGACTGCTGAATATTATTTACAGAAGTCTGTTAACTACCATTTTGCGGAGAAGAAATATATTGAATAGACTAAAGAAAACTGAAAAACCCTAAGTCTTGCGTAAACTATAAACAAGCAGAACCTATTTATTAGATTAAATGTCAAAAGAAGAAATCGTTGCGGCAATACTTGCCAAACATCCAGAATTGTCGGAACAACAGATACAAGAAATGCTTGTACAAGAGAAAGAGCGGGCAGGTGGTTTAATAGGTGACGAGACGCTTCTGCGACTGATAGCAGCAAAAAATGATGTTGAAGTTACCAAACATGTAATTGAGTTTAATGAAATTTTGTCGTCAGGTCGCCTGTTAGCAGGTTTAAACGATGTTTCAGTTGAAGGTAGATTAATTGCTATTTTTCCAGTTCACAGTTTTAGTAATGGAGAAAAAAAAGGTAAACTTGCTAATTTAATGATCATCGACAATGATAGTATCTTACGCGCGGTTTTGTGGGATAAAAAAACAGAAATTGTTGAGAACTGTAAGTTACAAATTGGTCAAGTTGTAAAGTTTTTGCATTGTTACACAAAGAAGGATCAATTCGATAAAATTGAGTTGCATTTGGGTAACAAAAGTAGAATTGAAATTAATGAAAATTCTCAAAATAGTTATCCTGATGTAGAAAAATTTGCTTCAAAAATAGGGGAAATCACTAACACTTTTAACAATGTGAATTTAACAGGCGTTGTTAAAGAAGTACTAGATGTAAAAACGTTCGTTAAAGGTGATGGTACAGAGGGAAAACTTTTACGTTTCATACTTGCAGATGATTCTGCGGAGACTGCTATTGTTGCGTGGAATGGCAAGGTTGATGTGCTGAAGAAGCAACTTGAACCCAGAGTTTGCCTATACTTGCTTAATGGTAAAGTTAAAGAGAAAGAAAGTGGCGGTTTTGAAGTTCATGTGGACGCGACAAGTTTTGTGCAGATTCAGCAGGTTATATCTCAGAGGAGTAAACTCACAGATTTGAAAGAGGGCAATACTGTTAGTATAGAAGGAAACGTGACAAAAGTTGACACTGTACGAAAAATAACTACAAATAAAGGGGAACCGATTAAACTGTTTACTTTTGAATTAAGAGACGAAACTGATTCAGCAACAGTTTCAGTATGGCGCAATCGAACTGAACAATTCAACAACTTGAAAGTAGGAGATAGTGTTACTATAAAAAACGGGTTTGTAAAAATGGGTTACGGAAATAAGTTGGAAGTAACCACTCACAGCGAAACCCAATTCACAATTAAACCTATTTGATTTTTTCGATGATTGCAGCTACCATATCACTTGTTGTTGCCTTTCCACCTAAATCGGATGTGCGTATTTTATCTTCTACGAGTACTGCAACTACGGCGTTTTCGATTTTTTTTGCGGCTTCTTTTTCACTTAGATAATCAAGCAGTAGTGCGCCTGCGAGTATCGTTGCAATAGGGTTTACACGATTCATACCTGTGTATTTTGGCGCGCTACCATGCACTGGTTCGAACATTCCATATGTTTCGCCGATGTTTGCGCCTGCGGCAAGACCAAGACTACCAGTTACTTGTGCTGCTTCGTCACTTATTATGTCCCCGAACAAGTTTGTGGTAACCATAACATCGTAAGTTGCTGGTTGTTTGATTAACTGCATTGTTGCCGCGTCAATGTGCAAATCATCGACTGTGACTGCGGGGTATCGTTTTTGAACCTCTTTCACAGCATCTTTGAATATACCATCAGTTATACGTAAAATATTGCCTTTATGGATGTATGTTAAGTGTTTTTTACGTTGCATAGCCAATTTGAAAGCATATTCAGCTACTCTAGTTGAAGCCTCAGTGGTAATAATTCTAAAAGCAACACTTACTCCAGGAGCGATCAGTGCTTCA
>JAIRJY010000080.1 GCA_031260365.1 Nitrososphaerota archaeon
CCGTTAGTAAGTTGGTTGAGGTTTTAGCTGGAAACCAAACTGACAAATCACCAGTTTCAGAACACAAAGATACTGCCGATCGTGAGTATGTTCGATAAATAAGTGAGCGCATGTTTTTCGTGTTAATTTTATCTTCCCATTTATCTTCCCATGGGGTGCTAAATTTTTCTGGTATGTGTTTAGGCATCGTTATTGGTTCTTTTATAAAGTAAAAGGATGAGAAAGATAACAAGGGAAGCAATAAATGAAGATAGAGAAAGGTGTGTCTATATGATTATTAAGGCGATTAAAGGCCGTAAATCTATACGCAATTATGCGCATGAAGTATCTGTGTCTGATGAGCAAATCAAAGAACTGTTGGAAGCAGCAATGTTGGCGCCGTCAGCTTGCAACAGTCGTCCGTGGGAGTTTATTGTTGTGCAAAATCGAGACAAGCTTGATAAAATCACAAAAATTCATCCATATACACAAATGCTTACAACAGCCAGTTGTGCGATAGTTGTGTGTGCTGATTTGAATCTGCAAAGCGGTGTGTCCGAGGGATTCTTTCCGCAGGACTGTGGTGCTACAACGCAAAATATACTTTTGCAAGCTGCTGAATTGGGTTTGGGCACTTGCTGGTGCGGCATATACCCTAAAGAAGACAAGGTGAGGGCCTTTCGCAGTTTGTTTGAATTGCCGGGTAATATTGTTCCGTTTTGTGTTATTGCGTTGGGTGTTCCTGCGGAAGAAATTGGGAGTCGCGGATTTTACGAAGAGACCAAAGTTAAATGGATAAAATAATAGTGGAGAAATTTTTCTGTGAAAAAGTTGATTAAAAACCTTGAACATGGGGTGGCATTATCCTTATCTGATGAGGTGGTTTATCAGGATGATCAGGTTGTTAGTAAAACGCTTGCGCAAAATAGTCGTCATAGTTTGACTTTGTTTGCTTTCGAAAAAGGCGAAGAAATCAGCTCACACGCATCAGAGGGTGATGCTCTTGTGCTTACTTTGGATGGTGTTGGGAAAATCACAATAGATGGAAAAGAACATCTACTCCATAAAGGTGAAGCTATTGTTATGCCAGCAAAAATCCCTCACGCCGTATATGCAGTCGAACGGTTTAAAATGCTCTTAACAGTATCCTTCCCTGAATAGACACATGCCAAAAGTTATTCGATTTAATATTTTGCTACAGCTGTACATTTAAAAGAATTGGTTGCCCTATGAGTTATTTGTTGAATAGGGTTTAGCATGACTTCACATCAAGATTGTATACAAGAGTTACTTCAGAAAATACGTATTAGGCAACACATGTACGGTTTAGTTTCAGTTTCTTGTTTTTTACGCAAAGAACAGTCATCTTTAACAAACATTACCACTTTGATTATGCCCTTAAGTAACGAGTCCACTGAGCCAAAACTTGATGAGTTTGACTACGGCGACATTGTATTATTGAAAACAACAATAACAATTGAGAACCTAATTGAACTAATTAGCAGTCTTCCGCAAGGTCCAGGCAGTTTTAAAATTGGTAATAGATCTATTAACATAGATGCAACACTTGAACAATGCTATGATTATCTACCGTTTGATAACGCTAGAAGCGATAATAATTTTGTCGATATTCCATGGAAATTTACAAAATGTGAATATGCTAAACGAACGAACGTTATTCATTACCACTCATCATTGACAGCTGCTAAATTACCTTTCTTTCCCGATCGTCGTAGTGTTTTAAGAGATTTTATAGGAATCAATACTGATGACTGTACAAGAACTTTTGGAGTATTTTTTATTTTGCCTGATTATAGCAGTAGAATAAAAGAAGTCATTATTGGTTCAACAACATTAAAAGTAAACATAGAAACAAGATATAAGAAAAATACTGATGTTATAGGAAAACTATATTGTTCAAATGGCACAATGGTAATGCAGGATGATATTGTATTTGACTGTAAAGAGGCAAACGGGGATTTTAGCGGTACAATAAATATAGAACAAAACACCAACCACTTCCAGATAGTGTTACTTTCAAAAATTGATAATTCTATATTGGATAAACGAGAAATTAATTTTGGATGGACTTTGCCAGAAGGTGTCTTTATTGACATCCCTGACTATAACTTAGAGGTACTCATTAAAAATGGTGAAAACCAAACAACAGAATTTAAAAAGACAATAGGCGATGGTCATGAATTTGCTGAAACTGTTGTTGCTTTTGCAAATAGCCAAGGGGGCATCATTATTATTGGGGTGGACAATAAAACAAACATCGTTGGCCTTGACAATAGAGACCACATTAATACTATCACAAATATTATTTCAAGTCTTTGTGAACCAACAATCGAATATTACCCAGAAGAAAGAAGTCTACAACAAAAGGAACTTGTTTTAGTAAAAGTCATGGAAGGAAGAAATAAGCCGTATTCTCTTAGAGATAGAGGTGTTTACATACGTGCGCATGCAACAGACAGAATAGCAACAAGATTTGAACTGGACGAAATTTATAGTCAAAAGTATAATCAGAAAAATGTTCACGAGAACAACTATTGATAGCTTTTGTAAAAACACGTGTGAAAATAAAAAAACTGTTATAGTGATGCTATTGTGCGTTTGTTGTTGGCCATTCGGCGAAGCCAAGGGGGTTGTTGTTGAGTTCTTGTTTGCATTGTTCCCATTGGGGTAGATATGTTTTGATTAGTTGTTCGAATTGTTCGTTGTGGTGTTTTTCTTTTAGGTGCATTAGTTCGTGAATTAAAACGTATTCTAGACATCGTGTAGGTGTTTTGGCTAGTTCTAGGTTGAGCCAGATTCTTTTTTGTTCTGGGTTGCAGGTACCCCATTTGGTTTTCATCTTTTTAATTTTTACTTCATTTACAGTTAAGCCAGTAGTTTTTGACCAATAATTAACAAGTGCGGGGATCTGGCGTTTTAGTTCTGCACGGTAAAAACTCTCCATTAAACGTGTTCTTTTTTCTGTGGACATTTGAGGCGTGATATACATGTCGATATAGTTTTTCTTCTTTACCTCAATTCGGGGTTTAGTATCTGAGGTAATAACGTTTAATCGGTATCGGTTGCCTAAGAAGTAGTGGCTTTCTCCTGAGACATACTCACGTTTTGTTTGTCGCTCCTGTTGGCTATACTTTTTTTGTTGCTTCTTTATCCATGGCATTTTGTCAGCTATGAGCAGTTTTATGGCTTCGTCAGTAGTTTTTATGGGCACCGCAAGTCTTACCTGTCCATCAGGTGGGCAGACAGCCAAGTGTATGTTTTTTATGTCTTTTTTGATAGTGTTGACTTCTAAATCGTAAATCTTGGTTTTTTTCAATGAGAAGCAGTTGTGTGTGTTGAATTTTTTAGTATACATTTTGGTTTTTCGCCAATTCTAATATCATTTCTACGGTTTTATCGTCAACTGATGTTCCAAGTGCTTCTTTTATTGCGTTTTTGACTTGTCTTTCTTTGAGTCTGTTTCCTCGCCATTCGTCAGCTTTGGATTTTTGAATATTCTCGTTAACCCTTAAAGCCAGTTGCTCATCACCCTCAAGGTTGTCAAATAGCGCACGTTTAGCTTTAGTATTTATTGCCACTGGATAGGAACCTGTTGTGGTTGTGTTCTTGAGTTTCTGTACAAGGTCAACAATCTTGTTTAGATACTTTGCGTACTGCACAGCTTTTGTTTTTCTTTCTTTGATGATTTCGTCAAGTAGAATTGACATTTTTTCAAAATATTTAGGATTCGTGGGAGTCTCATCAATTATAAGTCGTCGCACGTTGTTCTCAATTGTTTCTGCCACCGCCTCCTCGCTACCACGAATACCCTTTGGCAACAGATCTACGGCGTCCACACCCTTATCCACTATCAAATCAACAAGTGTCAAATCCTCAAACGCAGAAACCTTCACACTTGCTTTAGCATCAATATACACATCAATCAAATGACGCATAGCAGGCTCATACGCTTTCAAATCAATATAATCCCCACTTGCCAACTTTACCTCCTGCTGTACACTATCAAAAAGCCCCACATCCACCTTAATTGACTCCGCTTGTTCTCGAGTGTAACCTGTCTGTATCATCTCATTAGCAAGACTTGCATACGCCCTAACAAGTTTAGACGTAGCCTTATAGAGCACCTCACGTTTAGGTGCTGTTTCTTTAAGTGCTTCTGGATTTTCTGTGTCCCCGCAAAAATATGCTATAAACTCAGCAGACCCCTTAGGCGGTTTAACAGGCTCGCACAAAATTTTTACGGGTTCCAAAGTTTCATCCAGGTTTTCTTTAGCTTTTCTAAGTCTATCCTTCAGTAGGCCTTCAATGTCCTCTTTATCGTATCCCTCAAATGCTTCCGAGGTGTAGTTTTTTACTGCTGAGCTTAAACTCTTAAAGAGATCTTTGTAGTCAACTATGTATCCGTACTCTTTATCCTCGTCATCTAATCGGTTGACTCTACAAATAGCTTGGAAGAGTCCGTGTTCTTGCATACTTTTATCGATGTAAAGATAAGTTGCTGGCGGAGCGTCAAACCCTGTAAGTAACTTGTCAACCACAATAAGTAGCTTCATTTGTCCAGGTTCATTAACAAATTTCTCACGAATAACCGTTTCAAACCCGCGAGTGCCAATATCAGGATACAAACCAGTATAGTGCTGAATCATTTTTTGGTATGTTTCGTATTTGGCGAGGTTTTCAGTTTCAGCTTCTTCACCCGTTGCTTCACCTTTAATCTGGTTTACATCGCCAGTGTAGGATGTGATGATGGCGCATTTTTTTAGTCCGCTATTTTGGAAGAGTTCATAGTATTGGCAGGCTTGATAGATACTTCCCGCAACTAAGAGAGCATTCCCTCTGCCGCTCATTAGGCGATCATTAAGTTCCATATCTAACATGATATCTGAAACTATGCGCTTAAGTCGTGGTTGAGAGCTTACAACCTTTTGCATGGTTCCCCAACGTTTCTTAAGCTCCGCCTTAGCATAGTCAGTTAAGCCACGAGTTTTTGCTTCAAACCACTGATCAATCTTGTCCTGTGAAACAATCTCTTGATCTACTTCCCTAGCTTCATACTGTAAATCTAAAACGACATGATCTGCTACAGCTTCATCATATTTGTAGGTGTGAATGTATCTACCAAAAATTTCAAGGCTGGTGCTCTTATCCTTCTTAAGCAAAGGTGTACCTGTAAAGCCTATGAAAATTGCGTTTGGAATTATAGTTTTCATAGCATCATGAAGTTTGCCTGATTGTGTTCGGTGGCATTCGTCTACAAAGACGTAGATATCTCCTTTTGCTTGGAAATTTTGAGAAATTTCAGCATGTAAATCACTAATGTAACTATCCACATAGTCTTCAGTATTTTTTCTGAATTTGTGGATAAGTGAGCACATTAGCCATGGGAGTTCGTTATTTAGTTTGTTGATTAAGTCTTTGCCGCTTTTTGTTCGGTAGATGTCTTCGCTTACTCCTTTGAAGAAGCGTTCAATTTGACTATCAAGCTCTTCTCGATCGGTAATAATGAGTACTCGTGAATTGGTAAGGTTTTCTCTTATCCATTTGGCAAGCCAAATCATGGTTAAGCTTTTACCACTACCCTGAGTATGCCATACGATCCCGCCTTCTTTATTATTTAGAAAACATTGAGCGGCTTTAACTCCAAAATACTGATTGTGCCGACAAATTTTTTTGATGCCACCATCAAATGCTATAAAATCATGGATGACTTCCAGAAGCCTCTGTTTGTTACACAAGGCGGTAAGGTCGCGGTCTAGCTTATTTTCCATTTCGATTTTGGTGTTTTCTTTCCATGCGAGGTAATATTTTTCGGGGGTTTCAATTGTTGCATATCTTAGACCTTCTGTGTCGTTGCCAGCCATCACCAACTGGATGGTTGTGAAGAAATGTTTTATGAAAATTTCTTTTTGATTGTCAAGGTTTTGGCGTATCCCTTGTGATACTGAAATAATGCTTCGTTTTAGTTCAAGAACTGCAACTGCTATCCCGTTTACGTATAAAACTATGTCTGGACGCTTAGTATGTTGACCTCTTACAGTTACTTCTTGTGCTATGTAAAAATCATTTTTTTCCAGTTCTTTCCAATTAATCAACCATACAGTTTGGTTATTTTGGCTAACATCTTCCTTAACTTGTATGCCCTAACGTAGCATGCTGTAAACTTCTTTGTTAACATCATACAAACTTCTATTCTGATTCTGAGCAACTTTTTGAAGCTCAAAAAGAGCCTTCTCAATCAAGGCATCAGAGTATCCTTGCTTCTGTAAAAATGCACGCAAATATATCTGTTCAATATTAGAGTTATCATGACAGTCGGTTAAATCACCCAGATATTTATATCCTAAATCATCAACAAAAAACTGGATAACACGATTCTGTGTTACTTTTTCACTTTTACCTATACTCATACAGTTACCTCCTCGCCAAAGAGTTCAATACTCTGCTTGATAGCGCGAGTGATGTTATTATCTGAGAAAATTTCACGTGTTAATTTTTTACGCCACTCTGAACTTTGCTGGATATAATTTTTTACAGTAAGCATAGTTATTATGCTGTTTCTTTTTCGAAGATTCACTATAGCCATATCAACAGTAGTTAACAATTCCAATTCATCTTTACGCTTTGGAATGCAACGGAATTGCTCTAACCATTTTAATGGTTCTTCGCCATACCATTTGTTAAAATATTTCAATGCGTCCTGTGCATTGTTACTTGTAACAAACCCTCTATTTGCCTGTGCATTCTCGGATGTAGCCTTTTTTGAGTGCAATCGGTCTCGCGGTCTTATATTTTAGGTCTGGATTATATGGTCCTGCTGCACATTCCGTATAACCTTTAGCTATACCCTCCAAATGTCGATGAAGCAAATATGGAAATTTTTGACAATCAAAAGCAGTAAAGGGATATTCTACAGTACCAAAGGCGTTCACTAAAACAGTAAGTATAACCGCAGCTTTGAACCCTTCACTAAATCCCGGGAGAATCTTTTTCGCGGTTTTTTCTGTATGTATGATTACTGGTTCATATTTCAATAGTCGTATTCGTCCCGTTAACAGTTCCTGCATCATACCTTGTTTAACAAGTCGGTACTTTGTAACTTTTTTCTCAAGATGTTCAATTTCTACAGCCATATTAAAAATGACTTCAGTAATGGCAATTTGTTCTGGTTTTGGCGGTAATCGTAACTCAACATTTTTTATCTGTGGTACGGTCAGTTGAGGAACACCCGTACTTTCTTGAGGAAACTCTATGCAAGTGTTCAATAAATCAGTCACAAACTGACTATTCACGTTATTGATAGTTTTGGGAACCAGAACCAACAATCTTACGATTGCATCAAAATCAGTTTCACGGTACATTGCAACTCCGATATCGCCGCGACCAGTAACAGTAATTGAATCACCTTTATAACGTGGAACTGAAGTGAAACCATACAGGCCTCCGTTTTGTAGTGCGTTTGCATATATTGGGTATTTGTGTTTGTGGGTTTGTGATGGAGAAAAATGTTCCTTAATCAAATCGCCACAAGCAAATAAATCGAATTCTGAGCAGATATTCGAAAGTTCCCACTCTCCACTGAATCCTGGTAGGCGTTTTTTGCCTGTTAGTAGTGTTTGCATTGCCCCCTGCTTAATAGCCTTCTTCTTCGCAATCAACCCCTCAAGAGACATAATCAAACAATCAATGTCAGAAAGTACTGCCACAATACTGTTTTGTTCTTTTGTATCATTTGGCACTAGTACAGTTAGTTTACTTAGAGCATTTTTTGATAATTCTAAGAAAGTCGTGCCGATTGCTTTCGCTATCATTTCATTTTTGAGCATCTGTAACGCATAATACAGGAATTCATTATTCACAAGCTTATTACAGACAAGATTCTTAAAACCCTGATTGGTAGTTAATTCGGTACCTGCGATACTTATGGCTCCAATTGTTGCACGAGTACAAAGTAAGTTTGTTCCTTCAGGAAGTAAAACAGCTGAACTATTTTTCATGCCATCATGACTGATTTTACGTTCGGTTGAAATAAGATATTTAGTTTTTTGCTCTGTAATATCAGAAGGGGTGACCCAAAGTACAGTCCCATTCCAAAATGAAAGATTATTTGTATTTGGTGTACCACCATTAAAAATGTCGGCTAAATGTCCTATTTCTTGTAAGCTCCAGTTTTCTGGCACTACCATTTAAACCCCATCCTTTCCAAATGAGATTTGACTTTGCTCTCCAGTGTCGTTACTTCTGCCGCGAATTCTGATAGAGTAAATTCGTAGCGTTCCACTATCTCGGTGATGTGAGACGAAAGTTTGTGTGACACTGCGTTGTTGATGGTGTCAATGTGGTTATAGATTGTTTGGAACCATTTTTCTTCTACGATTATTTGTTTGATTTCTTCGTCAGTTAGTTGTTCGTATTTTTTCTTTATCCTTTCGTCCAATAGAGTGTTTGTTTCTTTGATGACTTTTTTCTTGTCTGATTCTTTCTCTTAGTTGTAGATATTTCATTAATACTTCGTACTCTGTTGTGTCATCAAGATTGTTTTTGATTTCTTTTAGACGAGCTTTAATGGTGGTGTCTTTTAGGTCTTCTAATCCTAAAAAGCGACAGTCTTCATCGATGTTTTCTTCCACAATAATCTCAAGTTCTGCTGCAAGGCTGTCCAATTCACTCTGGTGTTTTTGTAGCTCCGCCAGTTTGTCAGGATAAAAAAGTCTTATCAAAAGAGATTTAGGTATGACCACTCCATCGTAACTTTTCTCTTTGCCTGTTTGCTCGTTCTCAGCTGCATCTTTGGATGTTTTCTTTGTTGCGTATTCATATGTAATTTTGCGACCTATGTCATAGCCCTCAAGGCATATAACATATAGGTCATCTTGCATAGTTTCTTCCCAGTGTTCCATTAACTTTTGATAAACATCATACTTATCAATCAATGCTATGTTAGAAAATGCCGACAAAAGAGATTCAGATAGGTCGTGGATAATTGTTTTGGGATTGTCTTTTTGTTGGAGGTTCATCAGTGTAGGTTTGACTTGTTCTTTCCAAGCATTATAGACGGCTGTTATTGTTTTAGCGTGGTTGATAAATTCCTGATGTTGGGTAATTGTGTTAACTATTTCGTCTTTTGGTACTGTAGCTTTGAGGTAGCTTTCACGTAAGGGTGTGAATAGCAGGTTTTTTATTGATGGATATACTTGCCAATATTCAGTCATGCTGTCTATGTCAGATACAGGGATACCGCCGTTTAGATGGGCGTTTATGTCCTGTAAATCCTCTGGTTCACTGCTGTCTATGTACCGAGGGATGTTTAGATTGTATTCATTTTTAACTTTGATTTCTTCGATGGGTACAAAGCGAGAGTATTTGTCTATAGACATTTGGTTGTTGAATACTGTTACGATTTTGTGGATGTCTTGTTCTCGTAGGCGGTTTTTGTTTCCGTCTTTGATAAAGCCTTTGGAGGCATTAATCATAAAAATGCCTTTACGAGTCGTAGCTGTTTCCTTATCTATAACCACTATGCAAGCTGGAATGCCCGTGCCATAAAACAGGTTAGCTGGCAACCCTATTATGCCCTTTATGTAACCTCGTTCTATGATGTTTTTGCGTATTTCAGCCTCTGCATTACCTCTAAAAAGTACTCCATGAGGCAAAATAATCGCTCCCTTTCCAGTACTTTTCAAAGACTTTAGCATATGTAACAGAAACGCGTAGTCTCCATTTTTTTCAGGTGGAATTCCCAGTCCCTCAAAGCGTCTAAATTCATCATTGTCTGGGTCAAGTCCGTTAGTCCAGTTTTTACTGGAAAAAGGCGGATTGGCAACAGCAAAATCAAACGTTTTTAGTGTGCCATCTTTGTTTTTGAATTGGGGTTCTGTAAAGGTGTTACCTTGCTGGATATCTGCTGTGTCATTATCGTGGAGTATCATGTTTATTTTGGCTAAGCCTCTTGTTGTCACATCTTTTTCTTGTCCATATAATGGTTACACCATTTTCTGTTTCAGCAGCTCCCTTAAGTAACAACGAACCTGAACCACAGGCTATGTCATAAAGTGTCTGGCTACGCTGAGCAGTTTTTATCCCAATGACTTTGGCCATTATTCTTGAAACCTCAGCAGGTGTATAGAATTGCCCTTTACTTTTACCTGACTCTATAGCAAAATGGCGCATTAAATACTCATAAGCATCGCCTAAAATGTCATCATGCTCTACTCTGTTTTTGCTTAAATCAAACTCGGGTCGCTGAAAAATAGCAACCAAATTGGAAAGACGCTCTTGCATCTCTTTACCCTTCCCCAACTTGTCAGAATCATTAAAATCTGCAACATCAATAATACCTTTAAGATCGTTAGCTTCAGCAAGTTTAGAAATAATCTTGTTTATACCATCACCAATCTCAGGCTTACCCTTTAATGCTGCCATATCAGCAAAACTACCTCCAGAAGGCACCTCGATTAGAGCGTTAGGATTTACCGCATAACGATCAGAAACATACTTTACAAACAATAACACCAAAATGTAATCCTTATACTGAGAAGCATCCATTCCCCCTCTTAATTCATCGCAACTCTTCATAAGTGAACTATAGATTTCACTCTTCTTAACTGGCATATTCCTCTCTCTTGGCTTTATTTATTTTGAAATATCCTAAATAAACATGGAACTATAGTGGATTAACTTAACAATTAGATGTTACAAAATAGGTGTACACAGCCTCTTGCAGACCGTCACATTTAGGCATCAAATCAGGTAAAGCCCGCTTCATATTTGCCCACCGATG
>JAIRJY010000084.1 GCA_031260365.1 Nitrososphaerota archaeon
GAAGACTATCTAAAGACTACGAGATAACTACAAAATCTGAAGAAAACATGATAATGATAGCACACTCAACAATTCTACTCAGGAGACTCAGTTATTGAGGACAGGCTCTTATTCTGCTCAATAGTAACGGTGTGGGTTTTACCGATAATATGATGCTTTTTGGGTTTAACCTTTTGAAAAAGCATCCCATTTATCAGTGTGAAAAGCACAGTGTTTTAGATGTTTGACTTTGTTGTAGAGTTGTCTAAATGTTGTAGTATCGCGTTTACTAAGGACCCGGGTGATTGTTTTTTTGTGTGTCGCAATCAACTGTCTTAAGTATCGTTTTCTTTTCTTAAACCTACAAAATGCCATATTTCATCAAGCTCTACATGTTTTGTGTCTCGCTAGTCATCTGTGGTTCTGGTAAACTTTCACCAAATTCGCGTATCCAACGAATAACCAAAGTGTGTTTTATTTGTAAGAGTTTGTTTATCATTCGAAAAGAACCTCTTACCTATCGAATACCATAAAATGCACAGGGCTTTTTTTGCAACTGTTTTCTGGTTTGTACGGTTATCGCCAAAACGGAAATTACACCCACATTTTTTACACCGAAACCGCTGCTTACTCCCAACTATATACCGCTTTTAACAACTTTATCTGACCCACTCTTCTTACATAAACATCATACTTCCAACACTACAATAACAACAAACAATGAAATATATTTAAGTTAACACTCTCTAGATTACATCTTAAATGAAACTATAGAGGTGTGCATAATTAAATTTTTATTTGTTGTTTGCTGTTGTTTCTTTTTGGTAAGTCTGGGTTTAACACGTTTACACTATTGATGGGGCGTTTTGCTACCTCAGGATGCTCTATTGCAAAGTTTGTTGTGCTATGCCAGTACTTGCTTATTGTTTTTAGACTTTTATCACCATAAGTAGTGATCTTATTGCTTCAACATTATAACCTATCAAACCAGCAGTGACCATTGCTGTTTTCTTAAGCAGCCTTGGTCTTATCTAACACTTCTTTAGAAGATTAGCTTTAAGATGTCATTAAACTGCTCAACAACATATCAGTTCCTTTTTTAGACGACTGCTGCTGCTCTCTATTTTACTCTCTTTACCCTTTCTGCGTGGATTATCAGCAATAAATGCCACAGCACCCAATATCCTTAACAGCTTGACGATTACGTTTAGAACAATATCTTGCATCAGCTAGTACCTAGTTTGCTTCTATGTCTTTAACGAGTTTTGGAAGAAAAGGGTGCATCATTACAATTATCCGGTGTAACTACTGCACGTAAATGCAGTCCCTGTTGATTTGCTGCTGTATGAAGTTCAAACCCTCTTAACCTTCCTCACCAGTGTAGCCCCATGTTGCTTCCATGTCATAGAAATCTTCCAGAGGTGGGAGTCAACAATTATAGTTTTCGTAGGTTCAACTAGTTAAAGCATACTTGTGATTTTTAGAAATGTTTCCTCTAAAACAGACAAGTAACGTTTCCACCATCTACCAATAATTGTTCGGTCAGGTATACACTACTATGTAGTCCAAGTGTTTTAGCTGCAAACCGATGTTTCCGTATAGGTACTCAATTATTCGCGTGTCATTGTCTAGCCTTTCAGTCGGGCATACTAGTATTCTTAATGCTTTGACTTGTCCATAGCCAGGATTACCACGCCTTTTAAATTCAGCTGGAACTACTTGCTTTGTTGACAAAAAGCCTTAACTATCTCTCACAGGCTTCCATAAAAAATTAAAACACACAAACAAACTTAAAATTATGCACACCACTAGAAACTAGTATATAAATTACCATTTAGAATATTATTAACGTATGTGTTGCTCATGCAAGTCACTAAATCCTCTGCTATGGCTCAAGCACTAAATGATCACAAATGCACATTGCTAAAATTTTTGGTTATAGCCATCGCTGTGATTGCTATATACTTTCAAGACCTGAACATAATTTTTCGTGGTGCTTTAACCTCTGAGTCAGCTTTTCACATAATTGCTATTCCATTTCTTTTTGCTTTTTTAGTCTATAGAAAACGAAAAATGGTTAACGCTTCTCTTATGCCTGTTGAGGACACCAGAGTTTTCTTCAAAAAATATTTTAGTCTTATAATCGGTGTAGTTTTATGTGCAGTTGCTATGCTGACATACTGGTATGGCAGCTACTCTTTTATGCCGCTAGAATTTCACATGGTTACCTTACCCTTTCTAGCTGCGGGTCTAATACTTATTCTCTTTAATCCTCAAACTCTGAAACATCTTTTCTTTCCTGTATCTTTCTTGGTATTTTTAACTCCTCCTCCTTCAGAGCTACTCTTTGGTGTAGGCTCGACATTAGCTGAGCTTAGTGCTGTAGTATCAAATGCACTTGTGAACGTCTGTGGTATACATGCAACACTTAGTTCAAGTACTGTTGGACCTGTAATAACCATTCTACGACCTGATAGCACGTTAATTCCTTTTAATGTTGGTGTAGCCTGTTCTGGAATTTATAGTCTAATAGGTTTTACTATATTTGCTTTATTTATCGCTTATATAACAGCGGGCAAACTTTTCACTAAACTATTCCTTTTTGCACTCGGTATTCCATTTATGATTCTGTTAAATATCCTGCGCATTACTGTAATTCTTGCAATAGGTTATCATTATGGAGAAACCTTGGCACTCGAGCTTTTCCACTCTATGGGTGCAACTATTTTTATGTTCATAGGCGTATTTATATTGCTGGGTATGCGTGAAAAAGTGGTCAAAAAGCCTCCACCACTTGTCCCCTGTCCAGAATGTGTTTCCATTCCCCCGTCAAGTCTTGCACATTTTTGCTCTACATGTGGTAAAGTCTTTAAACATCCCAAAATAAACCTAACTAAACTGGATATAACCAAAATTGCAGGTATCCTTATAGTTACTATGTTGTTATTATCTATACAAGCACCAACTTTTGCTCTAACAGAGGGTCCTGCTGAAGTTCTATCTCAAACATCCCAAGGTCTCCAAGTAGATGGTCAATCTATTGGCATACTGCCCGATATCGATGGGTATACTCTGCGCTATTCTTATAGGGATACTAGCTATGAGCAGATCACTGGCAATGATGCAGCAATGGTCTATGTTTATAATCCAATTGATAAATCAAATTTGTCAATATGGGTGGCTATACAGGTAGGTCCCAGTGTCATAGACCAACACAGGTGGGAAACCTGCCTTATCAATGTCCCCCTCAGCAAAGGTAACGCAGCAAGAGTTACTCAATTTGATTTGCGAGATATCCGGCTTCAAGATAACCCTCCCATGACAAGCCGTTTCTTTGTCTTCCAATATCCTGATTCCAATCAAATTCAGGCGGTTCTCTATTGGTATCAAACAGCAACATTTAGTGTTGACGGCACTTCCCAAACAAAAAGTGTCATGATAAGTCTAATTACATACCTAAATAGTGCGGATATGATTGAAGCGGCTGAAAATCAACAGCTACCAGTTGCTCAG
>JAIRJY010000108.1 GCA_031260365.1 Nitrososphaerota archaeon
AAAGAAAGGCAAAAATAAGACGGTATCTCTGAAGTTATTACTTAAATTAGAAAAAATATTGTCTAATTGATTTTGAACACTACAAGTATGGTAAAAATGGTGTGCTTAGACCACTTTCAGAGCAACAAATCATGTACACATAGTATCAAAGTCTCAACGAATGTCTATAAAAGAGTTCTAATAATATTTTGACAGAAATAAGGCAACTTAAAAGTATCATGGATAATACACAAAAATATCTTTGCATACGGTATAACTCAGGTTACATGAAACTTGCGACTGTTATTGGTGTTGACAACTTCTTGATAATCTCTAAAGTTCATCTGAACACATCTTAGGAATGTTTGCAACAAAAAAATAGACAATCTGCAACATCAATTATTAGACTTCTTGCAGAACTTGGTTCCCAACATGTCATTTTTAACGTAAACGATGAATTTAAAGATCATTTAGGCAAAAACATCTCCGCTTAGAATGACAAAAATGAAGTGATTTTAGGTTATGCAAGAAGGCAAGTGTCTACAAGAAAATAACAATAAATCCAAAAACAACGAACAAACATCCTCCAGTTTTATTTGATCACCGTTTAAAATATCAAAGAAGTAAAAGTCAGGAAAGAGATGTTAAAAGTTCGCTTAACGAGGGGATTTGCACAAAAACCCGTGTGCAAATGGTTATAATTAGTATTAATATAGTTAGGCTGGCTAATATATAGTCACCTTTGTGTAGTTTTAGTGTGTATAAATTTGTGCGTTTCTTTACTGCACCCCACGCGCGTGATTCCATTGCTTCTGCAAGTTCCATGCTTCGCCGGATGGCACTAACAATTAGTGGTATAAGTATAGGGATATAATTTCTGATGCGTTTTAGTATATTACCTTTTTCTAGTTCTAAACCGCGTGCTTTTTGTGCATCCATGATGGTTTGAGCTTCTTCGGCTAAAACAGGTACAAAACGTACAGCGGTAGTGAACGCGAACGCGAATTCGTATGGCATACGTGACTGTTCAAATGCTAATCCTAAATGGTCAGGCGAAGTTGTTAGGAAAAAGACTGAGAAAGAGGCAGCTAGCACGATAAAGCGTGTTGCCATAGCTAATGATGTTTCAACATTGATAAGTAAAGTTAAATCGTAGATGAAGAAGTTCGTTAAAATATTTACGATGAAAATGAGTCCTACTATGAAGGCTGCACCGCGAAGGGATTTGATCCACTGTTTTTGGACCTTTGCCATAAACACGAAAGGTAATTGTACCAATAATAATAGTATAAGAGGTAATATTTCTGGGAGCAATATTGCACTGATAAAAATGGTTATAATATAGATGAATTTGATTCTTGGATCTAAATTGTGTATTGGTGAGGAGACTTTTCGAAATTTTAAACCGTCAAAAACACTCATCTATGTCTACCCGCCGTAGCTTTTGTTAATATTGCAGTTTCTGCTTCATCAATGTCAATAACATCTGTAGGTAAACCTATAGGAGCAAGTTTAGTAAAAATCTGTGCTATCTGTGGGAGAACAATTGAGGTCTCTTCTAACAGTTTTGGAGAAGTTAAAATTTCTTTGGCTATGCCGTCAGCAACTATTTTACCGTCACACATAAGAATTACACGGGGGTTACATTCAGCCACAAACTCTACATCATGAGTAACCATAACAACTGTTTTCTTTTTAACCTGTAACTGCATAATGAAATGTCGCAGTTTCTCTTTCTGTTCATGATCTTGCCCAATTGTTGGTTCGTCAAGTACAAGAGTTTCTGGATCCCAAGCTAAAACGGAAGCTAATGCAACCCGTTTACGTTCGCCACCGCTTAACAGGAATGGCGAAGTTTTACGGTACTGTTCTAGAGAAAGAAAATCCAACGCCCAAGACACACGTTTCTCAATTGTTTCTTTATCAAAACCAAAATTTTTTAGGGCAAAAGCAATTTCGTCTTCAACAGTTTCACTAAAAAGTTGATTATCAGGATTTTGAAACACAAATCCAACATTTTTTGCAAGTGCTGCAACACTGGTTTTAGTGGTTTCAACACCATTCACACAAACTCTACCGGAAGATGGCTTTAACAGTCCGTTGAAATGTTTAATGAATGTAGTTTTTCCAGCACCGTTTTGCCCCATAATTGCAATAAAGTCACCATTTTCAATAGTTAAAGAAACACCTTGTAAAGCTTCAACATTATTCGCATAAGAATAATGAATGTTTTCGACGGTGATTATTTGTTTAGTGCCTCCAATAGTTGAACAGCAAGCTCATCAGAAGACAGCGGTATTTGTTTATTAACGTTAAATCCGTTCATTTTTAATCGTTTATAGAGCAATGTCGCTTTAGGTATGCCAACACCTATATGGCTAGTTTCGTCACTACAAAGGATTTCACGTGGGTTTCCTTCGAGACAAATTTTACCTTTATTCATAACAATAAGATGGTTAGTGTATTTGGCAGTTAAATCTAAGCGGTGTTCAACCAACACTACGGTGATACCATGTTCCTGATTAAGCTTGTATATGACATCAAATATTCTTTCAGCACTTAAAGGATCAAGAAATGAAGTGGGTTCATCTAACACAATGATTTCCGGCTGCATAGCTAACACAGAGGCTATAGCTACACGCTGCTGTTGTCCACCAGATACCTCATAGGGAGAGCGTTCACGTAAATCGTAAATGCCTGTTAAATTAAGGGCCCAGTCAACACGTTTTCGCATTTCAACACGAGGTATACCTAAATTTTCCAAACCAAACGCAACATCTTTTTCTACACTTAACGCAAAAAGTTGATTTTCAGGATTCTGAAAAACAAGTCCCACATGCTTTGCCATATCAAAAGTTTGCTGACAAGTTACATCCTGTCCAGCTATAACAATTTTCCCCTTTAACTCGCCCTGATAAAAATGTGGGATAAGCCCATTAAAAGTTCGACATAACGAAGTTTTTCCACAGCCACTTGGACCCGTAATAAGTACAAATTCTCCTTTCTCTACCGTGAGAGAAACACCATCAATTGACGGTTTAGACGCACCAGGATAAGTATATACAAGATCACTGATTTCGATTATCGCCATTATTATACTGTACCTGCTAGCATAAGCGCAACACAGCGTCATTTAAGCATAACTACACATTAGAAGATATTTTTTCTTTCAAAAGTTTAAGACACATATTCAATGCGACCGTCACTTCGCCTTTCGCATTAACACCAGCAGCCATTGCATGACCACCACCTACACCACCAAGAAGCTCACCCAAAGGCATAGAAATATCCTTTCCAAGGTGAATACCAGTTTTTTCAGCAAAATCACGATTACAGCGGAGACGAACTTCAAGCTTACCAACTTTCTTTCCTGCTACAGCAGCCACATGTGCACCTAAATCAACAAGAGATTTAGCAGCTGAAGCCTCATACGCACTAACATGAGATAACGCAATTAGCCATTCACCGTTTTTTACAATTTTTGCTCGTTTACAAGCCTTAAGTTTTGCAAGACGCTCAGAATTATCAATTGGATTAGAAAACAAGTTAAGCAAAGCACAGGCATCTACACCTACATTTACAAGACCACCGGCAATTCTGAAAGTATCTGAGTCACCTAACGCAAAATGTCGCGTATCAAAAGCTATACCAGTGAAAAGAGCTTTTGCCTCATTTAACGCAAGTTGAACACCAGCTTGTTGGTACAGGTCATAGATAATTTCACAAGTAGCAGCTGCTTGTTCATTTATTAAACAAAAGTCACAAGTTTGCTCAGTGTCTGGGTTAGGCGCATGATGATCGATTATTAGCAATGGAGCATTTGAAGCTTTCAGTTGATCAGCGATCTCGTCAAGCTGTTCAACCGTGTTCATATCGATAAGGAAAAGTACACTGGCAGACTCAATGTTAGGCTTCAGAGTTACAGCTATTGGAAGATTTTCTAGCAATAGTTTAGTTGGTTTATTGATACCTTGTGGTGCGCCGATTTCTATTACTAGTTCGGGCAGAAAGCGTTTGAGTAAACCTTGAAGCGCATAAGCTGCACATACTGCATCTGCGTCGGCACTCTTGTGGCATAACAACAACACAAACGTTGCTTGCTGTTTTTTTAATACATCTACAATTTGATTAATGCTCATACTAATTTTCTCAAAAAAGTTTCACTCACCAAATGTGCCTGTGCAACTGCTTCTTTCACTATAGCATTTGCGTCAACATCTTTGGCATCTGTTGTTAGGATAAGTGTGATTTCAACGCTTAAATCAATGGGTTTCGTTCCATGCGCTTCCACGGTTATATCTAAACGATCAATCAGTTTAGAGCCAACTATAGTTTGGACGTGTTTGCGAGCCGCATTTTCAGCTGTTTCGCATAATGTTTCGATTTGCTGGGCAGTTAGCTCTGGTAAACCCAGCTCTATCAAAAAGAGTCATGTCTCCTAAAAATGAATGTTATTGTTG
>JAIRJY010000028.1 GCA_031260365.1 Nitrososphaerota archaeon
TAAAGTGCCACAGGTAGTAATTATAATGTCAACCATTTTACGTTTCACCATTTCTTTAATCACTCCTCGTGTTCCTGTGGCACAGATATCTGCGGGAAAAGAAAGAAATTTGATACAACCTCTACTGTTTAACATGTCCTCCATAATGTTGATTCCTGTGGCAAGTTTACCTGCTGTAAATCCCCATGCAGCATCCATTTGTGTAACTAACTCGTTAACTGTCATGTTTTTGTTAAACTCGTAATCTTTAACTGGAATTTTGTACTCAGCTTTTGGCATAAATTTCTATCTCCTACACTGCATGTAAAGAAAACTCGAAATAAATACCTAACGAAAAATTGAGTTAATCTACATGCATTTTCTATAGAAAACCTGTTTCTTTTAATTTTAAAGCAGTTGTAATGTCGCCTTTAAAGTTAATTTTACCGCTAAAGAATGCATTTTCTATACCTATTTTACCGTTTACTAAATCTAAAAAAACGTTTTCTGAAGCTTTAAAAGTCAATGTTGGCTCTTCCGCTATCCCTTGAACGACATGAATTTTCTGATCTTTAATTGTTATTATCCAATCACTATGATTATTGCCTGTCAGGTTTACTTGAACGGTAACTTGTATGTTTTTTGCTTTCTCAGGTTTAAACCTACTTGCAAGCGCGCTTTCAAAAAACTCTTGAACTGTTTTTGTTTCCATACTTTTCCCTAGCATTTCTGAATAAACTGTTTTCAATTTATTTAGTGTATTCTATCGGAAAAGATCTTTTTCTTTAGATCTTATCAACTTGTCTGTGGCTATGTTTTCATCAACCTGATATGCAGTGTAACCTCGAATAATTGCCGCTGGAATACCCTCACTTGCTTGTCCTATTACAAGTTCCGCTGTAGAGGCTAACTCATCTGCAATAGCTGTTTGTTTAATGCGTAAAGTGTAACCAAACAGGTCTTTTTCTCCTCGTCTATCTCGTATGGGTTTTATTCCTGCAACACCAATTGCCACATTGATTTCCCCTATTCTAAATGGTCTGCCATGTGTATCTGAAATAATTACTGCAACGTTAACGCCTGTTAACTGTTTAATTTCTGTCCTAATGTTATGAGCTGACTTGTTAGGATCTTTTGGTAGAGGTACAACATTTCTTTCTCCTAAAACGTTTGATCTGTCAACACCAGAATTGGCGCTTATGGTTCCGCTCTTGGTTTCGGTAATTATACTGTTTGATCCTATTTTTACAATTTCTTTTGCTTCTTGCAGTATAACTTCCACTAATGCTGGATCTTTGTTTGTTTGTTTAGCAATTTCAAATGCCCGCTCAGAGGGCTTTATAGTATCAAGATTAACAACATTTCCTTCTGCTTTAGAAACAAACACATGTGTAACAACTATGATATCTCTTTCCTGCAGTTGTATGCCTTGCTTTTTTGTTGCAGATACTAATAATTGTCCGATATTGTCATCTTTTTTGCTTAAAGGTAAACCTTCTATGGCAATAACTTGAACAGAGTTCATTAACAACTTACCTATAGTTCATTTGCTAAATTATAACAATAACTTAAGTCTATCCCGTCAACACAACTAATCTGTGTAATTATAACTGCTTAAAACAAAAGAAAAAGAGACAAAAGTCTCATTTGTTTAATTTGTGCGGAATTTTTGAAGCTTCTGTAGCATCAATTTATCGCCTTCAGCATCACCCGCACATGTTGCGATGATACCGTCAACGAGACCAACAAGTTTTTGTGCTTTCTCTTCAACTTGATCCATGGTAGCTGTTACTGGCCAACCAATTATTTTGACAATTTCTTTGTTCTTCTCTGTACCCACAAGGAAGTATGCAAACAATGGTTTGTTTAACTTCTTGCATTCAGCTGAAATTGCCTTAAGTTGATCAAATGAGCTATCATCTAACCGCATAAAGTAAACGAAATCCCATGGTTGACGAACACGCTCTAAGGAAGATTCAACAGATTGTCTTGCAGATAAAAGACAGCCTAATGGCAGATTTTTTGTTTTAACATCGTTACGTATGAAGTCTCTTGCAACTTCTGAAGATGAAAGCATCTTTATTGCTTCACCATAATGCGGTTTATCACCCATGGTTACTGATAAACCGTCAAGACCAACAACATCTGATGCTAATGCTAAGCCTCCAACTTCAACTGGACCTTTATAGTGCAGAATAAAAATTGGACAGACATATTTGTCAGGATATTTGGCTTTGAGAAGGCAGCTTACAACTACACCGCTTGGAGCTGGAAAACCAGCAGCACTGTCGGTAACGTTCCATCCATCAACTAAATCTTTTAATTCATCTGCTAATTTTAAAAATTTGCGTGTGGGAACAAACTCATTTAATATTTTCATGGATTTTCCTCTTAGTAGACAAGGGAGTGATTAGGGTTAAAAAAACTTTTGCTTAAAAATATCTTACAAAGTCGGTAGCTTTATACAAAAAACAGAACAAACGATTGTTATTTCCACTAGATTTAACGATTTTTTACATCGTTTTGAGCTTAATTTTAATACTCGTTTTTTCTACAGTTGTATCAACTCTGGCATGTCCAAATTTTCAGACAAAATTTGATCTAAACACACAATAACGTGGGTAACCCCTCGCAAATTACCTGGTAAATAGAAATATCTGGTGAACGATACTGAAATTTCCGTTACAATAACTTGTCGATTGTTTATTTAACATCTAAAAAATATAGTTAGATAATTAATTTGTTACAACAATTTTTTCTTTGGGAAATGTAAATTAATTTGCGGGACTAATTTTTGGTAGTGATTAAATATGAAAGTTGCAGTTTCTGGTAAAGGCGGTGTAGGCAAAACTTTGCTTGCTGGTGGTTTAGCTTATGGTTTTGCTATGCGAAAATATGAGACTATAGCTATTGATGCTGACTCTTCGCCTAACTTGGCTTTAACTTTGGGTTTAACTGCGGAGGAAGCACGTAAGATAAAACCTATTTCTGATAATAATGAGCTTATAGAATCAAAAACTAACTCTGGTTATAGTGGCGTTTATAATCTGAATTTCAGAGTTGATGATGTAGTACGTAATTATGCGGTCCATACTCCTTTAGGTGCAAATCTGATTGTGATGGGGACTGTTCGTTCTATGGGTGCTGGGTGTATGTGTGCTCCAACAGCAGTTATCCGTGCATTATTGAGATATCTTGTAGTTGAAACTAATGAAGCTGTTGTGTTAGATCTTGAAGCTGGTGTAGAACACATTGGACGAGGTACAGCAAAGCAAGTTGATGTGTTGCTTATTGTTGCGGACTCTAATTTTAAGTCATTAGAAATTGCAAAACGTATTCATGATTTGGCTTCTGAAGCTGGGATGAAACGACTTTATTTAGTTGGAAGTCGCGTTATGAACGACGAGCAGAAAACAGTTATTCAAAATTTTGCAGATAAAAACGGGTTACATGTGTTGGATTTTATTCCTTTTGATACTAAAATTACCGAGTCTGATATGATGGGTAAAACACCACTGTTAAACAAGGATTTTGTCTCTGTACAAACCATTGACAATATATGCGAGTTTTTACTTAAATAAATAGAGAAATCCTTTAGGGAGAATTTTTGAAATGAAAATCCTTGTTACAGTTGGTCGCGGTGGTACAGGAAAATCTAGTTTTATTACTTTAATGGCTAAAGCTTTTGTTGAAGCCGGTAAATCACCTATACTGCTTGTTGATGCTGATCCTGATCAGAACCTTGCCGAAATGGTGGGGATTGACATAAAAGCGGCAGGCAAATCTACAATTGCAGACTTGGTTGTTAGCACTTTCATTGAGAGTGGTGGTACTACAGTTGGTGTTCCGCCTGCACAACGCATTGAGAGCCGCATTTGGGAAAGCGGTCTTTATGAAGGACAATATTTTGATTTTATTGGCGTTGGAACAAAATGGATCGAAGGATGTTATTGCATGCCAAACAATGCACTTAAAGGTGCTTTGGAGAGCTTGACCAAAAATTATGAATATGTACTTATTGACTCTCCCGCGGGTCTAGAAAATTTAAACAGACGAATAACATCCCATGTAGATGACATTTTCGATATCTTGGATCATTCAAAAAAATCTCAAGATCATGTGCGTAGAGCAGTTAAAATAATTCACGAAGTTGATATGCAATACAAAAATTTTTACATCATCGGTGGTTATAGATTTCCTGATGAGCTTGGAAAACAGGCCGAGGAGGCTTTAAAGTTCCGATATTTAGGAAAAATAACGCAGGATTCCATGTTAGATGATTATGTTCTTAATGGTAAGTCTCTGTTTGATCTGCCAAATGACAATGCAGCATACCTCTCAGTTAAAAATATGTTAAATGATCTTTATTTTTAAGTTTCTTAAATTTTTTAAGTACACATTTTGTGTTCCACTAATAGAGCAATAAGGAGACACTATTATTTGGATTTGAACGATGTCTGCTGTTAGTTTTCCATGTTTTAAGGTGTAACTATTGTGTTCACATTTAGAACAACTTAGTGACATGAAGCAGTCCTGGGCGTCAAATGTTTTGTTACTATCCTGCTTAATATACGGTAGGTTTACCAATAATGTGACGGTTCTTTGGTCGCCTTAACAAACGCGCCAAATCGGCAACAGATCTCTTGCAAAACATGTTAATCTTTTCAAAGCTGCAAAGAGCCAAAGTAAACATCTTTTACATTCCATCATGCTAGTAGTGTATCATGAAAAAAGTAGCATAAATTATGAGTTTTGCAAGAAATTTGGTATAAAGAACAAAAATATATAAAAGCAAAATAGAAAAGTGACGTTATTTACGCTTTTTTTTAATGACTATCATAGATAATGCTATTGCTGTTACAATTATGGTAGTGGTCAAGACTATTGTGATTGTATCATTGTTTAATAGCGATACAGCGTTTTCTTGTGAATCAGAGTGGTTATTTATAACACCGCCAAGTCCTAATGGTTTACCCAGAAAAGCTTCACCTGAACTAGCCCAGATATAAACTAAAATCGCCCAAGTACTTCCGTAGTCTCCTTCGAGTGGCAACTGTACAGTATAGCAGGGATAAAGTACTGAAGGAGAACCCTCATAAGCATATGTAGTTAATTTACAGCTAATTCGCTCTTTATCAACGCTAAATCCGCTAACTGTTCCTTCTATTCCTTGGTATGAATAGGTTTCAAGGTATTTTAACGCTAAATCAATAGCCTGTTTCTCTGTGATATTTACTTTAGTGTTACCAGATTCAAAAATTCCACGATTATCCAAAAAGGCATCAAAATCGTCATTTGCGAAAACTATTGATAGCGTAGTGTAATCTGTATTGTCAATTGTGATAGTCCATGTAAACAGTGTTTGAATTGTTTCGCGGTCAAGGTGTAGAATGGATGTCTGTAGTTTAATTGTGCCAGATGTGGTAGTCATGTTTTGAGTGATATCCACTTTAGCGAGCGTTTCTATCATGTCAAACAAGTTCTCACCAGTGAAAGTTTGATAGTTTTCTATGAGCTTTTTTGTAGTATCAACTAAATTTTTGTTAGAAGCGTGCTGGAGAATTATTCCAGTTTTAGAAATAACCTGACATGACGTAAAAACGTTGTCTGTAAAACTACATGACACAATTAGTGTGCTTCCGTCAGCGTTAAGAGTGTAATCAAATGTTTCTCGGTCGACAAGTGACCATTCGGATTTTGGTTCGTTTATATGTTGAGTCATTGTAACGCTATATTTTGCCATATCAAATAGAAGTACATTTGTCACAAACGCTGTAGCTTTTTCTTGATTTACTGCTGTTGCAGCATAAGTTGTAGGTAATGTTACAAGCGAACAGCCAAAAGCTACAAGTAAAATAATTGCTGAAAGTTTTTTGATGTATTTCATTTATTACATTCCACATTCAGTTGAACACTCTAAACCTTTACCGTTGCCATAAATTTACAGCCAACTAAACAATATATGATTACCTCCACCACATCTGTTTCTCCATAGCACAAGGGTGTTTGTGTGAAATTTGTCGCGACAAACACATCTTGCGAAACTAAGAATAGGTAAAAGTTTGAGTAGTTATCCTGTAGAAAAATGTTGGGGCTTTTGAGGTTTAACTTGATTTGGGTGTTTAATTTCGCAAAAGGTCTAATACACCGGACACAAGGAGGCAGGTGTGTAGAAAACATGTGCTAACATGTTAAAAGAAGTCTACCTGGAGAATAACGTATAGTATTAGCTTTGGCAATTATAGCTTGTTTTAGTTCTCGCTTATCGAATTACAAAAATGTGCAAACACGTAGTGTATTTGTATCTCTGTTTTCCACGGTTCATCCATTTTTACTACTTGTTAGAAACACTTTTACATACTCGTACTATATACCTTATCAAGGTTATCGCACTCATCTCTATGGTGAAACCTTAGAAATACTTCTGGAAGATTTAACAGTCAAAATAGACGTTAACTCTGTTCTGTGTTTTGTCGAGGTATGTCTTCTAATTGTGGCAGTTGAAGGTATACCTTGTTATAATAATACTTTTTAAAGAGTAATACTGCATTTTTTAAACTGTGCGTATAACATACTTTTGATGCTGCTATGTCCTAAACGTTTAAAATAGTGTAAATTAAAAATTACAACCAAACCTTTAGAGAGGTTAGAAATTGACAACTAAAAATGTTCATATTAAGATAGATGAAATGAAGACCAATAACGGTCTTGTTAAAAATCTCGAGTTGTCCATTGGTAAAGTTATCAACGAAAATTATAACGAGCCTATGGGACCAACTCCGATGCCCTCCGTGACTGCTCTTAGAGATTGGGACTTAAAACTTCTCAATAAATACAAAGCCTTTTACATGCCTGATTGTGACTCGTGTTGTCTTTGTACCTTTGGCAAATGTGATTTAACGGCTGGACGACGTGGAGCATGCGGATTGAACATAGAAGCTCAATCATCACGTATTGTAACAATCGCTTGTTCTATCGGTGCCGCATGTCATTCAGCACACTCGCGTCACTTGGTTCATCACCTAATCGAAAAATATGGGCGACGATATCCATTAGATGTCGGAGGTTTAAACATCAAAGTTGAAGCTCCCATCACACGGCTTGTAACAGGTATTAAACCTGAAACACTCGGAGACTTAGACGACGTTTTAGCATATGTCGAAGAACAAATCACACAAGTTTTAGCCGCTGCCCACACCGGTCAAGAAGCAAATTCTACAGATTTTAGTTCAAAATCATTACATGTTGGCATGTGTGACCACATCGGTATGGAAGTAGGCGACATCGCACAAATCTCTGCTTTTAACTATCCAAAAGCAGACCCAGAAGCACCACTTGTCAAACTTGGTATCGGAAGTGTCGATCGCACGAAACCTGTAATCATGTGCATCGGTCACAATGTTGTTCCCTCAATAGGCATTATTGATTATGCAAAAGAACAAAAAGTTGATGATAGCATAGAAGTGGTCGGTCTATGTTGCACTGCCCATGATATAACACGTTATTACACCCGTGCCAGAATAGTCGGTCCAATCAGCTGGGAACTTCGATTCATTCGCGCAGGATTAGCTGATATAGTTGTGCTTGATGAACAATGTGTTAGAACCGATGTTGCTGATGAAGCAGCAAAAGTTGGTTCACCAGTTATCGCAGCTTCAGAAAAGAATTGTGTTGGGTTCAAAAATCGCACAAACGATTCAACCGACGCAATTGTTGACGACCTTGTTAGCGGTAGAGTTGCCGGTGTACTCATTCTTAACCCTGACAAAGTTGGAGAAGTAGCCGTTCGCGTTGCAATGAAAGTTGCACCAATTCGTAAACACAAAAATGTTCTACCAACAGTAGATGAAGTTGTTGCATTTGCAAAAACTTGTACACTATGTAACCAATGTCAACGAAATTGCCCACAAGATTATGCGATTCCAGCCGCAATGAAAGCCGCTGCTACAGGCGATATATCAAAATTAACTGAACTCTATGAAGTCTGCATCGGATGTGGAAGATGCGAACAAGTATGTCCACAAAAAATTGTGATTCATAGTCTCATCATTAAAGCAGGTGAAAAAGCAATGTATAGCGAAGACAACTTGTGCCGAAGCGGAAGAGGTGCTGTTTCAGACGTTGAAATTCGCAGCGTTGGTGGACCAATCGTTCTAGGAGAAATTCCTGGAATCATAGCAATGGTTGGTTGTAGCAATTATCCAAAAGGCGGTAAAGATGTCTATGATATTGCAAGAGAATTCGCCAGCAGAAGATACATAGTTGTAGTGTCAGGTTGTAGCGCAATGGCGGCAGGTAGCTACCGCAACAGCGACGGACAAACACTTTATGAAGAATTCCCTGGAGGCTTTGAAGCTGGAGGAGTTCTTAACGTTGGTTCATGTGTTGCAAACAGCCACATAGCAGGTGCAGCCATCAAAGTAGCAAACATATTTGCAAAACGCAACCTACGAGGAAACTATGAAGAAATTGCAGACTATATCCACAATCGACTAGGCGCAGTTGGCTTAGCTTGGGGTGCATACTCCCAAAAAGCAGCTGCAATTGCTGCTGGATTCTGGCGTTTAGGCGTACCAGTAGTAGTAGGTCCACACGGAAGCAAATATAGGCATGCATTAATGGGCAGAAAAGATAACCCTGAGAACTGGAACGTTATTGATGCCCGCACAGGCGAAACTGTCAATGGCGGACCTGCACCAGAACACCTCTTTAGCGTAATGGAAACTAAAGAAGAGTGTATCGTTCAAATGTCAAAACTCGTAATAAGACCAAACGATACTTGGAAAGGTCGCGCAGGAAAACTTAGTCATTATATCGACCTACACAAACGATACATGGGTGTAATGCCAGATGACATACACCTTTTCATCAGGACACCTGCAGATATACCTATTACAATGAAAGATGAAATCCAGAAAATCCTTACGGAACGCAACTGGAAAGAAACAACAATTCCGGACCCAACATTACTTCCAAGAATGGTCCGAAAAATGAAGGAGTAAATGGAGGAAAAAGATATGTCTTGTGAACCATGGCAATGTGCAGAAATAGCTGCCACAAAAAAAGCAAACCCAATACAAAAACCTGAAATCGCAGTAGCAATGATGCAAAAAGCAGCCCGCCCAATTATTATTGCGGGAAGCAACCTAACCGAAAGATTCATGGAAGGTCGTCCAGCAATCGACTTCATAATCGAGCTCGCAAAAGCAAGCAAAATCCCAGTAGTCGCGACCGCTCATATGGTGGGCGAATTCGTAAAACGTGGGTATCACCCAGCAGCGTTTATGAATGCAATGGCTATTGGTCAACGTGTTGTAGACCCAACATGGATGGGACTTGATGGTAAAGGTCACCCCGATCTTGTAATTATGGTCGGTATGCCCTACTATATGCAAGCTTTAATTCTTTCAGGACTAAAACATTTTGCACCCACACTAAAAACCATGACTCTTGATAACATGTATCATGTTCATGCAAGCTGGTCTTTCCCAAACGCCAGTCTCGAAGTTTGGGCAACCAATCTTAAAGTAATGACCACTACATTTGGAGGAAACTAAAATGTCAATGTTTAAAGATATACCAGTAGAAGTTGGCGTAATATACGAAGGAGAACGTATCCGACGAAACGATATGCAAATCGAGCTCGGCGGACCATCAGTCGACAAAAAGTTTGAAATCGCAAAAGTAAAACCAATGGATCAAATCGAAGACGGTAGAGTCTTCATTGTTGGTCCAGACATAAAAGATCTCAAAGAAGGCGGGGTGTACCCGTTAGGTATTCTAATTGAAGCCGCAGGTGTACAACTTGATGCTGGACTTGAAGGTGTGATTGAAAGACGACTGCACGGTTATCTAAACTATATTGAAGGCTTTATGCACTTAAATCAGAGATATGACATCTGGATGCGTATTGGCAAAAAATCCTTCCAAAAAGGACTAAACAGTTTTGAAATAGTGGGCAAAGTTCTCTACAGACTATTCAAAAACGAGTTATCGATAATTGAAAAATTGCAAATCACTTTCATAACCGACCAAACAAAAATCAATGAATATTACTCAGAAGCTCTCGCATCTTACGAAGCTCGTGATGCAAAAGCACGTGGTCTAAAAGATAGTGAAGTAGACACATTCTATGGCTGTGTTCTCTGTCAATCATTTGCACCAAGCCACGTTTGTGTTATTACACCACAAAGATACAGTAACTGTGGAGCTATAAGCTGGTTTGATGGTAAAGCATCCGCTAGTATTGATCCTAAAGGTCCAATTTTCGCAATTCCAAGAGGCGAAATGATTAACGAAGAAAAAGGTGAATTCAGTGGAATCAACGAGACAGCAAAAAAACGTAGCATGGGCGAAGTAACTAAAGTCTGGTTATACACGGCGTTTGATCATCCACACACTTCTTGTGGCTGCTTCGAAGCAGTGACATTCTACATTCCAGAAGTTGATGGTTTTGGAATCGTTCAAAGAAACTTTAAAGGCGCAACAGTCAACGGCTTACCCTTTAGTACATTAGCCGACTCAACAGCTGGAGGTCGTCAAATCGATGGTTTCCACGGTATGTCACTTGAATATATGCGAAGCAGCAAATTTTTCGCAGCAGATGGTGGATGGAACAGAGTCGTTTGGGTGCCTAAAGAGGTTAAAGAAAAAGTTAAGGACTTTATTCCAAAAGACATAATTGATAAAATTGCAACAGAAGAAGTGGCAAAAAATATTGACGAACTTAAAGCGTTCCTTAAAGACAAAAACCACCCAATCGTTGCAAAATGGGTTACCGAAGAAACTACACCAACAACAGCAACAACTGAAGACGAAACAATGCCAGTTATGACTGCGTCAACTTTACCGATATCTGCAGGCGGCTTTAGAATTATACTGACAGACGCTAAAATTTATGCTTCAAAAGTTGTAATCAAGAAAGATGAAACAAAAGCAGAAAAACGGTGAGTACTATTGACAGATAAAAAGGACGACAAAAACGCTGGAATAGATGTAACAGCATTACTGGAACTTCTCACGAAATTCCAGAACTGTGAATTACATGATTTCCAGTTAGAAACTAAAAATTTGGAGTTAAGAGTTGATGGTGGCTTTGCAAGCTTACCTGGGCTTAAACTCCCAAATGTAGTACCAACAAAACCTGCCGCTTTACTACAACAAAATTTCACTTTGCCAATTGAAAACTATCCAAGTAGTATAACTGAAGTGAAACTTGGTGCAACAAAAAGTGAAGGTGGTACTCGTGGAAGAAGCTTTACGCTTGGCGGAGAAAAATCTCCTGCTTTTTACACTTTTGAAAGCCCTGTAATCCATAAACCTGTTGTAACCTTAGATGTTTTTGACATGGAAGTACCTCTGTCAAAAGCCGTAAAAATGCATGTAAAAGAAGTTATGGGTGACCCTGCAGCTTGGGCAAAACTTGCGGTCGAAAAATTCGGTGCAGATATGGTAACAATCCACTTAATTAGCATAGACCCTTTACTGAAAGATGCTTCTGCAAAATCAACCCTAAAAACAATTGAGAACGTAATGCAAGCAGTTGATGTTCCTCTTGTAATAGGTGGATGTGGTGACCCTGAAAAGGACACAGCATTGTTTGAAGAGGTATCTCAAGCATTTCCAGGAGAAAGATTCCTACTTAGTTCATTTACACGAGACATGAACATCGAAAACATTGCAAAACTTGCAAAGAAAAACAACCACGCCGTTTTAGCTTTCACACCAATGGACTTAAACATGGCAAGAGAGCTTAATCGCAAACTCTACGACTACCTTGGCAGAGAAGACATAGTTATGGACTTATCTACTGCCGCATTAGGCTACGGTTTAGACTACGCGTTCACCAACATGGAACGTGCAAGACTATCTGGTCTATTAGGTGATGCTGAACTCGCGCACCCTATGTCATCTGGAACAACCAACGCTTGGGCAGCACGCGAAGCTTGGCTGAAAATGGATGATAAATGGGAACCACGTGAACTCAGAGGTCCATTATGGGAAGTAACTACTGCATTAACGCTGCTGCTCTCAGGTGTAGACATTTTCATGATGATACACCCTGCTGCAGTAAAAACACTCAAAGATGTCATCAACAACTTGTCCAGCGGCAAAAAAGCTGATCCCAGCAAATACCTAGACTGGGTCTCAGCTAAAATTTAAACTGGAGGAAAAGAGTATGAGTCAAAAAGCTCCAAAGAAAGAATTAAGTCCTATAGACATTTATAAACTGCTCCCGAAAACAAACTGTAAGGAATGCAATCAAGAAAACTGTATGGCTTTTGCAACTAAACTAGTTGCGCGTGAAGTAAATGTTGATCACTGTAAACCTTTACAAAAAGCAGAATATGCAAAGGCTTTTAATACATTGCACGATTTGCTCAAACCACCAGTGAAAGAGGTCATAATTGGTGTCGGTGACAAAGCCTGTCATGTTGGCGGAAAACTTGTTATGTATCGACATGAATTCACCTATTTCAATCCAACTGCAATTGCAATTGACGTAACTGACGAAATGACTGATACAGAAATAGTCAGCCGCATAAAAAGCACAGAAGGCTTTACTTATGAATACATCGGCAACACATTAAAACTTGACATGATTGCAGTTCGTTCAACATCTGGTGATGCTGACAAATTCAAAAACTGTGTCAAAAAAGTTTCAGAAACAACCAACTTACCTCTGATATTATGCGCTTTAAATGCTTCAGTTATTGAAGCAGGTGTAATGGTTATTCCAAAATCGCGCTCACTGCTTTATGCTGCAACGTTAACTAACTGGAAAGACATGGCAGAATTAGCTCTAATGTATAACTGTCCACTTGTGGCTTCTGCACCAAACGATTTAAACGGTCTTGCAACACTTGCAAAAACCTTGAAAGCATATGGTGTTCAAGATTTAGTCCTTGATCCTGGTACCTTCTTCAATGACGGTTTAGTTGATACGTTAAACAATTTCACTATGCTTAGAAGGGCTGCAATAAAAGTCGGTGACGAATTATCTGGTTTCCCACTGCTTGGTTTGCCTCTATCAATATGGACAAACAAAGGTGATTTAGCTGATGACTTAGTCAAATGGCGTGAAGCATATGTAGCAGGCATGCTCATCACCAGATTCACAGACATAATTATACTTCATAGCACAGAAGGTTGGGTACAACTACCAAATGTTATTCTACGACAAAATATCTATACAGACCCACGTAAACCAGTCGCTGTCGCAGCCGGTTTTAAAGCATTCGGAACACCAAACGAAAACTCACCAGTCTTCTTTACATCAAACTTTGCGTTAACCTACTACACCGTTGCAGCAGACCTTGAGAGCAGCAAAACTAGTGCATATCTAATTATCGTTGACGCAGAAGGCAGTGCAATTGACAGTGGTGTCGCAGGACGTAAACTAACAGCAGAAAAAGTTTCAGACGCAATCAAAGCTACAGGCATCGAAAACAAAGTAAAACACCGTAAAATTATCATCCCCGGCAAAGCCTCACGTATCAGCGGCGAAATAGAAGAACTCAGCAACTGGAAAGTTTTGGTTGGTCCACGTGACAGCAGTGAGATAGCAAAATATCTCATTGACAAATGGCAGCCATAACTTCTCTTTTTTCTTTCCTTTTTTGTTAGTTTCTTGAAATTATTTAATGCAGTACTACTATGGTAATGCTGTGGAAGTGTTCCACAGAAATTGAAAGTATTCGCGTGCAAAACTTACTATACCTATATGATCGCTCCAAATTACAAGGTTTGGTTTATCATCACCTAAGAAAAGCATAGCTTCTTTTTCATCCACAATAATGCCGCCGCCAAACATGTGATCACGTTGTCGTATTTCACTAATGTTTTGATATTTAACTTCCACATCGGTAGTGTTACCTGTTATCATGAGTTGAATAGTGATATTCTTTTTTAGACTGTTAAGCCAAGGTACTGCTATGGTAATTATTGGTTTAGCAAATTTTGGTGCTGCAACAACTATTTCTTTAGAAGCCATTTTAAGCATCTCATCGAGTTTAGTTAAAACAGCTTGTTG
>JAIRJY010000042.1 GCA_031260365.1 Nitrososphaerota archaeon
CACAGCCGCCAACTATATACCAGCACGTCTAACAGCCCTATTAATGGTAATCTCCACAGGGCTTGCAGGCGGAAACACCAAAGAAGCCTGGCGGATCTTAAAACGCGACAAAAACAAAACAGCATCACCCAACGCAGGCTACACCATAGGAACAATGGCAGGTGCTCTAGAAACACAACTCTCCAAACCTGGATACTACACACTTGGCGATGAAAGCCACCTAACACCAGAAAAAATCTTTAAAGCACTACGAATAATGGAAATAACCACACTACTATTTGGACTAATAATTATCATACCCATAATAACACTAAAAATCTACATAATAAACGCCATCATCATTACAATTATCATCTAAAAACAATTTCAGCCCCTTTCACATAAACAGACAATGTAAAAGCATAACATACTTCTTACAAACCTCATGATTTATACATACCACTTTTTTCATAATACACTTTAAGTGTGATAGAAATAGAAGATTGATTGTGCCCCTTTTTACAGCCTCGAAAAAATACCTAATTTTACAAAAAAATGAACATTCAACTATACTACTATGAAAGCATCACAGTATCAACATACATAAGTGAATATTCGCCTAAAAAACTAATAACTAATTAAAGAACCAAGAAGACAAAGAGTGAAGAGCCAGTCTGGCTGTTTTTGTTTTAATGCTTGTGGGGTTTGGAGATAGTAAAAAGGGAGAAGGGAGAGCGTGTGAAAATTAATGTCTCTCCAAACCTTTCCACCGACCAGTTGACTACTTCAGGTTTGTCTTGTGTCCATTTAGTTTATAGTGCTTTGAAGGCTTCAAACCACCTGTCGTACTCTGATAGTTGATCTAGGCTAACGCTTGGTTTGCGTTCGTCAAAAACTCGACGGAAGTCAGCCATAGTTAGAGGTCGTGGTTTTGCTTCTCTATCGTTTGCTTTACCTGACTCAAAGAATTCACCGATTAGATTAAGTTGTGCTGATTGACAGACATCTCTTATGTCACTTCCTGAGAAGTCTTTTGCAAGACGAGATAATTCGTTTAAATCTACATCAGAACTAAGAGTCAGACTGTTTGAATAGTGTTTTAACATGTTATGCCTTGTTGCAATATCAGGTAATTGTACAAGTATACGCTTTTGAAAACGCCGAATAAATGCCCAATCAAGATCCCAAGGTTTGTTTGTAGCACCAATTACATATATGTGAAGGTTTTTACCTTTGTCAGTAAATCCATCCATTTCCTTGAGAAACTGGTTTTTAACACGAATTTCACCGCCAACCTCATTAGAAACGGACTTGCTCATAAGAGAATCTAATTCATCAACAAAAACAATCGCTGTTTTACCTTCATTAGCAACCCTACGAGTAGTGCTAAAGAGTTTTGCAACATTTTGCTCTGCTTCACCAAGCCATTTAGACATAATAGAAGAAGCATCTATACTGTAAAAATTTGCGTCAATTTCTGTTGCTACAGCTGCTGCAAGCAAGGTTTTTCCACAACCTGGTGGACCGAAAAGTAAGATACCTCTAGGCCATCCAAGTGGGAAGAGATCGGGTCGTTGCACTGGGTAAACTATAGCTTCTTTTATAGCTTTTTTTGCTATATCTAGACCAACCACTTGGTCCCAGTTAACCGTTGGGTGTTCAGTAACTATAATTTCAGAATCATTTGATTTTGCAGCACCGTCGCTTTCCATTGTTGCTGCTCCACCGGTAGCATCATTATTTGCTTCGGCACGCATTTCAGATGCAGAAACAGCCCCTTGCAGAATTTTTATGCGTTCCTGATAAGCCATTGCACGTTGAACGTATGTATTATTTAATTTATAATCAGGATACAGCTGAACAAGCTGTAGGAGACTCTCTATAGCTTTTTGGTACAGAGTAATAGCTCGTCCTTTTTGCCCTTGATTATCCATTCTAATAGCATCGGACGCATAAACTTTTGCAGCATTTTCTAATTCTTGGGAAGCACTCATGTTATTTTTCCTTTCCTTATTCTGGCGATTTTAATTCTAATTTTATTTTTCCTTGAGTTCCAAGGTTTTCAAGGGCACGCTCAATTTCTTTATTAGACGTTTTAAGTTCACTTGAACACTGTGAGAGATCAATTTCGCCGTTACATTTACGCACGTACTCAAGAAGTATCTCTTCAAGTGTTTGCTGTTTAGAAACAGGCTGCTTAACTTCTACAGTAATTTCTTTTACCTCAGATTTTTTGTATGATATTAAAGTTTTCGAGACATCAAACCCTGATTCTTTAACTTCTTTTGCACCAAACACTTCAGAAGTAGTTGCTGATAAAGCAACACGTTCCCTAATTGAGGCTTGCGGAGGTTTAACTGCTCGTACAGAGGTAGAAACAGGTGGCTCAGGTAAATCTTGAACAAGTTTCTGTTCAATAAAGTTAGATACTTCTCTAAGAATCGCCTCTCCGCCATCAGTTTTTTGTCCGACAGGGATAACAGATTCATCGTTACGTATTTTTGTAACGTGAAGTGTATCTTGAATTGCATCAGTAACAAGAGATAATTCAGAACTAACACTAGGCATTATTTGACCTAGATCTGATGAAACATTTTGAAGTAATTTTAAAGCTGGTCGTAAATCAACAACTATATCACTAAGTTCTCGAATGGTTTCAAGCCGGAGAACAACACGCTCAATAGATAAATGCATACCTGTGAGAAACTTTGCAAGACGCCGAACTTCAGCGAGTTCAGTGGCACACATTGAAGCTTTGTCTCGGTTATCTTTTGATGCAGCATCTGTACAAGCTTTAAAAAGAATACGATCACGTTCTTTTAATCGATAACTAGCTTGATCCAACTTGCTTTGCTGGATTCGAAGAGTAGTAATAGATTTGTTAGCAACATCACGGATAGGAGGAGAATTTTTACTTAATCCAAAGTCCATTTTTCCCCATACCCTCCATGATAAACATTAAATTAGGGTTGTTTAAAGTCCGGTTTTACCGATTTCTTTCACATAAACAACAACTGGCGGTTCAGGCAAGTCATCAGCAGCAGTAGTGTTAATTTCTGTTGGCATAGACATAGGTTTTTGATGTGTTGTTACAGTTTCAGCATAAACTTTGTTTGCTTTTGGCATTTGAACAGCTGGATCGCCTACTAGAACACTTGAAACTTTGCTTTTTATAAGCTCATAATCAGTTCTCTCAGTAGTTGCACGTTTCAAACTGTTTTGTAGTAAGTTAAATGCCTCATTATACGTTCCTTCATCAACCTGACCAATTTCATGTTCAAGTTCAAGATTAGCCATAGCATAGCCTAAGGACTTAATTTCTTCCTCACATCGAGCAATCTCTATAGCCGACTCATCAATTATAACTTGACCATCTTTTTTCAGCTGGTTTAAAATGCCTTCAAAACTGCTGTGTAATTCATGAAACAAGTCTGAAGCAATTTTGTTTTTATCATATAAATCTTTTACAGCTTGATCTTTTCGCCAAAGAAGAGGCACCTGATCACATAACATGTTTGCTTGAGACTTTATTTTTGAAACAAACGTAACCTCAGCCCCATTAAATTTAAGATTTTCCATAGGTTGTTTTGAAAATGAACCGTC
>JAIRJY010000059.1 GCA_031260365.1 Nitrososphaerota archaeon
CAAGAAGGTGAACTTGTTCTCACAGCACTAAGCAAAACAGGTTTACCAATACTTCGTTACCGTACATTTGACCTCTCAAAAATCACCCGCGAAAAATGCGCCTGCGGACGTACACACACAAGAATGCTACGAGTCACCGGTAGATCCGATGATATGCTAATAGTACGCGGAGTAAACGTATTTCCCTCACAAATAGAATTCACAATACTACAATTTCCAGAACTCGCTACACAATATCAAATAGTCCTCGACCGCCCTGGAGCACTTGACACATTTCTTATCAAAGTCGAATTAACAGAACAAGCCCGAACAAATCCAAATATTGACATAAAACAACTCAAACAAAACATACACAACGGAATCTATATAATAACAGGGCTATCAGCAGAAATAGACATCCAAAAACCAAACATGCTACCAAGAACAGACGAAAAAGCAAAAAGAGTACTAGATTTACGAAAAGGCAAAATGTAAGGACCCAACGGATATGACCTCAAAAATCACAGAAAACAAACCCAACAGTTTTCTACTGTTAAACGGTGATGAAGCTGTCGCACGCGGCGCAGTCGAAGCCGACATAAAAGTCGCAGCCGCATACCCTGGAACACCATCCACCGAAATTCTAGAAACCCTTGCACAAGCTGCCAAAACCCTAAACTTTTACGCAGAATGGAGCGTAAACGAAATAGTCTCCGCAGAAGTCGCTGCAGGTGCATCAATGACTGGAGCAAGAGCCATAGTATCCATGAAACATGTCGGTTTAAACGTAGCCTCAGACGCAATCATGACCCTTGCATACACAGGAACCGAAGGCGGTCTAGTGATAGTAGTCTGCGATGACCCAGCATTACACAGCAGCCAAAACGAGCAAGACACACGATACTTCTCAGTACACTCCAAACTACCACTACTTGACGCTGGAAACCCTCAAGAAGCCCTAAACATGACAAGAGAAGCCTTCAACATAAGCGAAAAAATCCGTCTTCCCATAATTCTACGCTTAACTACCCGCGTAGCACATGGAAAAGCCAAAGTACAAATTGGCAGTTTCCAAAAACTTGAACGAGATATTTCTTTTGACAAAAACATCTCACGATGGGTAATGGTGCCTGCAAACGCAATTCGACAGCATTGTGTGTTAGAAGAAAAACTTGTTGAAGCAAAACAGCTCTCTGAAAATTCTCCTTTCAACCAAATTGAAGATAACACTTCTGAAATCGGCATAATAGGCAGTGGTGTAGGCTACTATTACGCACGAAGCGTGTTAGACACAAAAAAGTTTTCTTGGCTAAAACTTGGTTTCATACACCCCTTTCCAGTTGAGCTTGTAAAAAAATTTGCGACTAAAGTAAAACAGCTCGTAGTAATAGAAGAACTACGTCCATATATTGAGGAAAATCTCCAACGCATAAAACTTGATGTAATTGGAAAAACCCTGTTAGGACTTAGCGAAATAGGCGAATATACACCTGATAAACTTCGTGACGCCTTTGCAAAATTAAACCTAGCTGAAAAAAACTCTACAATCCAGCCAGCAGTTACAGGTTTGCAGCCTCGACCTCCAAATCTTTGTCCCGGCTGTACACATCGTGCTTTTTATTATGCATTAAACGCTGTTAATTCACATGTAACCTGTGACAGCAGCAAATGCATTGGATGTAGAACATGTGAAAAAGTATGTTCCTTTAACAAAGAAGGTGCTTCTAACTCTGATAAAGCACGAATTCACGTTACACACACTAATAATAACCCAAACACAGTTGCCATTACCTGCCAAGCTTGCACTAACACTCCGTGTGTTGTATCCTGTAGCCATAATGCTCTTTCCAAATCAGTTAAAACAGGATTAATAACTATAAACGAAATCAACTGTGTAGGTTGCGGTTTATGTGTTAAAAGCTGTCCATACAACGCTATAACTTTAGATACACGCAAGTGTAAAGTTTTCGTTTGCGATACCTGCCAAGGTGATCCTGTATGTGTTAAGAATTGCCCAAAACACGCTCTAACTCTAGTGGGCAGACATGACGATAAAATTGTCGCAGGCGACATAGGCTGCTACTCACTTGGTTTTCTACCGCCTCTAAACACTGTCCAAACATGTCTTTGCATGGGTGGCGGTGTATCCCAAGCAGCAGGTATGTTCCACGCAGGAGTTAAAGGAAAAGTGTTCGCAGTTCTTGGTGATTCTACTTTTTTCCACGCAGGTATACCTGGTTTATTAAATATCGCTTACAACAAAGCAAACGTCTGTGTTATCATATTGGATAATCGCATAGTAGCCATGACAGGACATCAGCCTACTCCAGCTTCTGGAAAAACAGCTATGGGCGATAACGCTAAAAGCGTAAGCATACACGAAATAGTCAAAAGCGTTGGCATAGACAGAATAATAACTGTTGACCCATACGACATTAAAGCTACAATAGAGGCTATACGTGAAACTCTAACACATGATGACCCATGTGTTATCATTTCTCAAAGATCATGCCCTCTTTTAATTGAACGCGGAACTCCATATGAAATTACAGAAAAATGCGGCTCCTGCGGACTATGTACTACACGTTTTGGTTGCCCCGCTATAACCCAAACAAACCCTGACAGTAACAACAAAATAGAAATTGATCCAACCCTCTGCAGCGGTTGCGGCGTATGCGCAAACATTTGTCCACATGATGCAATCGCGTTAATAGGAGGAAAAATTAGGTGAAACTTGACTTTGTCTTCGCAGGTGTCGGCGGTCAAGGAATCGTTGTTCTAAGTGACATTTTCTGCGAAGCCGCCATACTTGACGGATTTGACGTAACCAAAGCAGAAATCCATGGAATGGCTCAACGAGGTGGCTCCATAACAGCATTCGCGCAAATAAGCGAAAAAATTGAGTCACCTTTAATTGAAACCGGGAAAGCTGACGTAATTGTAGGCTTTGAAATACTCGAAACCACCAGAACTATACACATGCTAAAACCAAATGGTACCGTAATAGTAAACACTAAATACATCCAACCAAGCAGCTTTACAAAAAACGTAAAACCAAAAACCCCACAAGCACTCTTAGATATAATAAAAACCTTCACAACAAATGTTCACGAAGTAAACGCTTCAAACATAGCAAACCAGTTAGGCAACAACTTAACAGTTAACACAATTCTACTAGGCGCACTATCCGCCCTGCCCATTATGCCTATAAAACGCAAATCATTTGAAAATGCAATGGCAACCAAACTAAAAGAAAAATATCTGCAAATAAACCTACAAGCATTCGACCTTGGTCGACAAAGTGTCCAAAAATAGCCACAACAACACAACACAAACAAGAACAAATTAAAAAACCAAAAACTAGAAAAACAAGACTGTTGTTACTGCCATTTCTTCTTTCATCCTCAACTACATCATCATCTGTAAGAAGCTAAGAAAAATCAACAGCCAATCTGGTTATAACAGGCTTGTCTACCTTTACTGTTTCACGACATGTACTACTTTTAGCCCTTTCACTGTCACTCAAGTAAATATCTCTTTTTTTCATTTTACACTTGTGAATTCGTTTGTTTTCAAAGGAGTGTAACTTTTTGTCTTTCATGCGATAAGGTTTTTTTTAGATGATGTTAAAAATGTCTGTTATACATTACTATAGCAACTTGACTTTAAA
>JAIRJY010000106.1 GCA_031260365.1 Nitrososphaerota archaeon
ATTTAGGTTGTAATTATGTTATTTCAATTGGCGGTTTTAAAAAAGATGAAACAGGGTCAGTGCCAAACATTTATAGTACCGCCACGGATCTTGATACTATGAAAACTGTTTTAGACCTCGGCACTAAAGTCATGGTTGGAAACGTTTTTGGTATTGCAGGCATAAGTATTGGTCTTGCTAAACTACATAATATGAAAGGTTTCTCGTTACTTATTGATACTCCTGGTATGAGTCCTGATGTGAATGCAGCTCGTTATGCGTTGTTAACTTTGTTTAAGTTCTTAAATTTCGAAGTTAACCTCAATAATATTGAGCAAGCAGGCGAAGAGATTAGACACATGCTTGAAATTTTTGGTTTAATTAGAAGCATTTCAGAAGAAAAGAAGAAAGAGGAGCAGCAATTACGCTGGTTTATCTAAGTTTTGTTTCATTTCGTGTTTTAAGCTTTTGTTTCGCTAATGAATTGGTCGTAAACTCTTTGCACTCTCTCGGCTGCTGGCCCGGAACCTTCAGTGATACCGCGGTCAGTTAATTTTACTTTATCCATTACCCAAATGAATCCGTTATCCTCATAAAGCTTAACCATTCTTGGGAACACTTTTTCTAGTCTTTGTGCAAGTGCTTTAAGGTCAAAAGATTTCTCTGCAGTAGCGAGCTGTGCAACGGTGCTACCGTTAAGAAATAAACGATTTACCATGTTACCGCTCTCGTCTTTTACGTCTGCTAACACCAAGCTAAGGTTATCTGGGTTAATACCGATTAGAGTGCCTGTGAAATTTTTACCACTAACTGTCGTTACTGAAACGATTTTTTCGGCTAACGCTGCAACTTCTGTAAAATATTTTCTTTGCGCTACAGACACACTTTATATCTCCATTATTTTACAAAACTACACATCCCGTATTTATCTTTAAGCAACCACAAATAACCAAACAAACAAGATAAACATAAAAGCACAGGTTATCACAGAATTTTAGTACACAATTAAAACTGTACTAGTAATCAAACTAGTTAATTAAACTAGTTTTTATCGAATAAAGTGTACTTTTTAGGCGGTGCAGTACCTTTTTATTGTTATTTGCATTTGTGAAACTATTTCTTTTTCATAAATACCCGTTCGTAGATTTGGTTAACCTTTACTGAAAATATTCTCTGCGAGTATAACAACAGCATAAACTCGTGAAGCCATTTAATTCCGCAAAAAGTCTATTTGTAATAAAACACACACCTAAAACTTAAGTTAATCGGTTATAATAATTACTGAAATAGTTAACACTTTTTGCAGTTTTAGTTTTAGTATGTGTGTAGGTATGGATGTTGTGTAGTGTTTTCTAAAGGTGAATTATTGAATAGTGATGAAAATGTTAATTAATAAAATTTTAAATAGTATTACCTGTGAAGTGTATGTCTAAGAATTTGCCGTATTGGTTTATCAGGGAAGAGGATAAGCTTATTCAGTGTAGTAAATCGGATTTTGATAGAGCAATTCAGGAAGGAAAGAGCATTAAATATCGTACCTATATCAATAAACGTGTTGAATATATTGCAGAAGTTCTTGAAGAATCACGAATGGCGTTACTAAATAATCCACATATACCAACAAAGTTTAGGCAAGTTTTAACAAACCCAGTAAAAGTTGTTCAAGTTCAAATTATTGATGTTAATGATCCAGAATTTTGGAATAAAGAGTCAAGACATCCAAAGTACCAAACAGAACTAAAAGAAAAATAACAAATTCGTGGTGTTATCAATCATCGTTTTTATCTTTACTTTTTAGTGTTAGTTTAGTAATGTTGTGGCATGTTGTCATTTATAGCGTTTTTTTGGGTGCTATTTAAGCAGACAAAAACTAGTTTTATTGATTTTCCTTTGTATTTTGTGTTTTATTGTCAGGTTTAGCTGTTGATTAGTGTAAAAGTTTAAACGTTAAATTAAAAATAGTAAAAAAGTATGTGACAAGTTTTAGTGCAATTTGGCGAACAGGCTTTTATCTTTACTTGTTATCACCAGTTAAAAGTTTAAGGTGAACGTAATTGGGTAACCCTTTTAGGCGAAAGCAAAATGAAAAAGAAAATGTAGTATCGAAAATTATGAATGTAACAAAGCCACAAGAGAGCAAAAAAGAGCAAATCATAAGTGTTACCCAGCGTCTTGACACACAAGCAAGATCACTTGACACGGCAGTTAAACGTTTTGAAATGCGTGATGCTGAAATTTTCAGAAAAGTTGTCAGGGCTATGGAAAATAGAGAACAAGCACGAGCTAACATTTATGCTACAGAACTTGGAGAAATTCGCAAAGTTGAAAAAATGCTCGCACACGCTTCTCTGGCACTACAAAGTGTATCTACACGTTTGAGTACTATTTCAGAAGTTGGAGATTTAGTAACTGTTTTAAGCCCAGCGAAAACTGTATTAAACGACATACGTTCAGAAATGTTTAACATCATGCCAGAGGCAAGTCAAGAATTAGAGAACATCGGCGGCATGCTTTCAGAAATATGTTCTACAACAAGCGGTCAATACATAGACAACTCCATAGGTGTTCAAGCAGCAAACGAAGAAGCACTGAAAATTCTTGAAGAAGCAGAAGTTGCTGCAGAAAGTAGCCTAAAAAACAAATTGCCAGAAATTTCGCCTATTTACAACACAAATAATCGAAGACCTTTAGAAGCATAACTAATGCTTCTATAGACTTTTGCTTCTTTTTCTTTTATGTCAACATTTTGCTATTATGTTAAAGTATGTTTTTAACATATCTTCCATGTGGTAGAAACCATTCTCTCTATTAATAATGCTTTTAGCGGCAAATAATGCACCAGTACCAAATGCTTCTCGGGATATTGATTCATGAACTAGTCGTACTGTTTGATATGGAAAACCAAAGATGATTTCATGCTTACCAACAATGCCTCCAGCTCTAACAGATTTAATATCTTCACTTGATAAAGACAGAGTCTGCGAAATTTTGACAGCTGTACCAGAAATTTCTTGTTTATTTTTAAAATGCTCTTCAACCAATGCTATATCGGTATATGGCGCAATTGATTTAAGGACTTTAGCTGCTGTCATTAAAAAATTAATGCCTATAGTAATGTTAGGAGACCAAAGAACTCTTGTTTTTTCGGATAATTTCTTCATAAAAGCAACTGTAGATTCAGGATAAGCAGATATTGCAGTAACAATACTTATACCTCTACTAGCAGCGTCCATACCATACTCAAGTATAGCATCTGCAGAAGAAAAATCAATTATGAGGTCCACAGGATGTTTTTCAAAAAGCTCAGAATACACCTGTTCATCTTTAGCATAAATAACACCCTGAGTATCATCTACAATCCCAAGAAACTCAGGAACAGAACGATGTTGAAGATTTGTAGTCTTTCTCAAAACCCAACAAAGCTCAACTTCTTCACTCTGCAACAACACCGTTGCAACAGCTTTACCAGTTTTACCAAATCCAAAAAGACCCACTCTCATTTTTAACACTCTAACCTCTACAGCTCCACACTATATAACTATTCACAAAACCAAACCAAAACGTAGTTAACGATACCATTTGGGCTTGGTGTGTTGGACATAACCCGCCTTTTGTTTATTTTGTGACATTCGGCTAATCGGGCTACCCGCGCCTCCTGTAGAGGGTCATCAGCGTCTGTTTGCCCTTTCCACTTGCAGGTCGGCCGTTTCATCGCTTCCAAATTGACTGATCAGCATTTTAGGATGCCTCATCTGTTAAAACACCAATTGGACGTGTCGTTTCTGCTCCGTTGCCAAAGTTCTCACTTTACACCTGAGGTGCTGCAATTCTACGTGTAGGGCGGAGTTTCCTCAGATCCAACATTTGGACCCGAAAGTCACACGCCAACTCGCCAGCCCAAAAGTATTTTGTATCTAGCAAGCAATAAACACATCGCATAAAAAGAGCGTTTTTACTCAAAAAAAACACACTGCACAGTAACTGACAAATGCAACTAATTGGAAAAGTTTGTTGTGTAAAAAATTAAATATGTTTTTTTATTTTAGCTACTGTTAAATCTAGTTGTTTATTATCTACAATTTGCAGTTCATCAAAAGACTTCATTTTTTGGTCAACATATTTAGGAATGACGTGAACATGTATATGGAATATTACTTGGTTTGCTGCTTTTCCGTTTTGTTGAACTACGCTTATACCGTCAGCACGCACAGCTTGTTTAACTGCGGTAGCAACTGTTTGGGTAACTTTATGTATTTTTCCAAGCAGTTCAGTTGGTATGTCAAATATGCCTTCATAGTGTTCTTTGGAAATAACTAGCGTGTGTCCTTCAATTAACGGTTTGATGTCAAGAAATGCCATTACTGAATCATCTTCATATAATATGCTTGCAGGAGCTTGTTTTTTTACTATTTTGCAGAAAATACAGTTATCATCAAATTTCAAAGTATTCCACATCGTTATTATTATCATCATCATTGTTTATTATTGTTGTCAGAAGTTAACAGCGTATTTCGCAGCTATATGAGTTCTCAGGTTTGTGTTTTAATTTGGACTGGTTGTTATATGTTGTTTTTGAGTTGTTTTAATTTATTTTTTGTTATGTCTGGTGTGAGTTTTAAGATTCCTGTTAGTGTTCGTGGTATTGCAGTGTTTAAATTGCATGGGTGGATGCAGTAGCAGTTATTTAGTTTGTTTCGTATATGGTCTGCGTTTTTGCTGTTCCATAGTTCAGTTAAGTTAAAGTTGTAATTTCTAAGGTTTGCAAATGGTTTTGAGTATTCACATGCAGCGACATCTGCATTAGCGTGAATAACCATGTCTAGGTTTCCTGCATAACATGTAACGAGTTTTTTGTGTTCAGAGAGCATTTTTATTGAGTATTCCCAAACTATACGGTTCTGATTGGTCATATACGGTTTAATTTGAGAGTAAACTACCTGGAGTTCTTTAAGTGTTAACACTGCATTGTTATCTCGAGGGTTGTGATAGAAATGTATAGATGCACCAAAATTGAAAACGTGTTCAAGCCCACGAGTTATATTAAAAACTATATCACCTTTTTTAGCATACAGTTTTTCTGTTTTTAGGTAATCTATAAACGAAAAAACATTGAGCACATTAAAACGTGAAATCGTTGTGAGTATGGTAACATTGACGCCTGCGTCTTTGCATAGTTTTATAGTTTTAACTGCGGTATCAAAACAGGTTACACCACGAAGTTTATTATGTATATCTTCAAGTCCGTCAAGTGAAACCGTAACATTAACAGAGTCTGTTCCAATTTTTTGGATAACCTCGTGTATGCGTTGTGGTATCAAACCGTTAGTATTTAAATAAATTTTATTTTTAACTACATGGCTGCAGATTTCTGCAAGGTCGTCTCGTAGAGTTGGTTCGCCTCCAGTTATGGAAACAGAGTTGAAAATGCTAAAATCAATTTTTTTGATTTCATCAAGACTAAGTTCATTGTTTGTTAGAGCTTTCCAGTTAAAACAGTGATTACACCTAGCGTTACATTGATTTGTAACAAAAAAAGTCAAAAATCTAGGCATAAACACCGTGTTGTTTTCCTCACTTAATAGAGAGTTTTTCTTTCAACTTATAAAGTGGATATTTTAGTGGCATACGACAGAGCATGCTAAAATCAAAAGCAGATCTTTGTACCTCTGGTTGGTACTCATTTTTCATGGTTGTATCAAGCTGGTTAAATCCTTTATGGTAACCTTTGAATTTACGCCAATATGTCTGTTCGTTAACATGATGATTAACAAGTATTTTGTTAGTGTGTAAAACAAGCAGTCCTTCAGATATCATACGTCTTATAACATCATTGTCTTCACCAGCAACATCAAAAACTGGATTAAATCCACCTATTTTGAGCAGGTCTTCACGTTTATAGAGAGCACATTGAAAAGCTCTAGCGTCAACAATTTTTACACCGCCATGTCGCTCTATTTCTAGTCTATCCATTTCAGCAGCAACTTTAAGAAACCATTTACTACCAACAGTTAACTGCCCCGCACAAACACCTGATACATTAAATTTCTGCATAATACCATAAAGAACTGGCACTGGATCGAATTCTAACTCTATATCAGAATCTAACCATAAAACTAGTGGAGCAGTAGCTTTCTTTAACAGTTCATTTCTAGCATTACCAACGCCTTTAACAGCTGAAGTGTACCATGTATAACTGCTTAACCATTTCTGATTATTTTCCATAAACACTGTAGGAACACCGGTTCCACCTAAAGGTGTGAGAACCTCACAACTACAAATCATCCAAATCACAATAAAACTTAACGAGTAAATAATTTAACTCTTTGCCAAAAAGAAACATCCAAAGTTAGTAAGTAACAGCTTAACAGAACAAAAACGAAATACGTAATAAAACATTTTATCAATAGTCTTCTTGTAAAACCTGTGATTTGTACTACTTTTTCCAGAATATACTGCGTATGTGATCGAATACGAGAAATGTTTTCTTTGTGACAATTGTAGCCTTGAAAAGAATATACGATTTTGTAAGAGGTCTAACACATTTAAAACAATAATTCATATAAGATTGGTGTTTTCACGTTTGTTATGGTCGGTAACCGTTAAGTGTACAAATCGCAAGTGTTGTAGCGATAAGGTCTGCTGTGGTTCCAGGATTGTAACGGTTTCTTTCGAGGCGTAAGTTATAGTCAAATTTCTTAATGGCTGCTCTGCCCTCAGTTGTTGTAGCACCGCCTAATTCTAACACTGCTTTTGCTTCTGCTGAAATTTCTTTGGCTTTTTCTATTCCAGCTTTTCGGGCTATGAACGTATCTGGATGATTAGCCAG
>JAIRJY010000036.1 GCA_031260365.1 Nitrososphaerota archaeon
TTTTTGTTACATATTCGGTGACGGCGTTCCCGTAAATCTGCAAAAAGCGACAGACTTGCTCAGAGAAGCGGATGAACATGGTAAAAGAGTTGGCAATATAGACCCTTTTGCGGATTTTGTACTATGTAAGTTAGTGAATCTTCGATTGTTACTTGAATTATGTAAGCGAGGACAGGGGGCTTTTGTAGGGCATGTATTATCTGACACAACGAGGATGACTTTTTTTATGGAAGCTACAGCCACATGGAAAGCCAATGGACATAATATAAAAGTTGGTACAGACTTTATAATGCCTTCGGTATATGACGTATGGAAACAAGTATTTGGCTCAGTCTATGACGATAGTCAGTATCATAATCCTAAATTATTAGAGTGGACGCGATACTTTCATTATAAAAAAGGTGTTCCGAAAGACGGAGTTATTTGGCCGATTTTCCTCGTAGCTATCGGCCTTGATGAAGCAAGAAAGGTATATCGCGTAGCAATTGACTGTCTTGTAGAAATGACAAAAGCAGGTTTTAGCATATACTAAACCTGCTCTGTTAAATGGGCGATACTTCCGTTTCGCAGATGGGAACGAAAAATTATCTTGAACCATTTGTAAATCCGTGTGGTTTCCAATAACGATTGATATCGCTCATAGCTTTTGATACAGCCGCAGGAGAAGGGGCATTAAATCCATGCGGTTCCAATTTTTGCGACTTGAGGAACTTGGCTACCGTAACCAGTTGTTGCTCCATCTCTTGCTCCATCGGCCCTAATTGTTTGGGGTCATAATGTTTTTGCGAAGGATTCGGCAACGGTGTTAGATTGTTAGCCATCTTTAAATCACTCCTTTCTATGAAAAATTAATAATTTATTTTTTAGCAATATTAAAAACATAGTCAACCTTACGTCAAAGGTTCAAATTTCTATTTTAACATAATTATACCACACACGCATCCATTTGTCAAAGCTTATTTTAGAATGAGAAAATCTTGTAAGCGGTACAAATGCACAACTTCTTACTAATATTATACCATGCCCCCCCGCTTGTCAAGCCTTTTTTATTTTTTTTACAAAATTATCGACAGGCAATTTTAAAAAACAAATTTTCCGTAAATCAAAAAAAGGAAGGGTTGAAAAAACTTAATTGTAGATTTACTCTTTCAACAATCTTTGTTTTTCTTTCGCTACGGCTTCCCCTATCTGCTTTGCCGCTTGCTCCATTACCTTATCCGTGATTTTCTCAATATCCACTTGCGCTATTTCATCTGCTATCTGCTTTGCCGCTTGCTCCATTACCTTCGCAGTAATTTCTTCAACGTCTACGTCTTTTTCCACGATAACATCACCTGACTGCAACTGAACCTTAAAGACCCACCCATCATCAAAATACTTGCCTAACTCCTTCTCAGGAACAACTCTCTGAAGCTGAAGCAGAGGACAGTCTTTTATCGAGTGCGCTCCGCCACAAAGCGGGCAATTTATTTGTGGAATTATGCGACACATATGTTTAGATGGACATTTGCATTGCCTGTAAGCCTCACCGCATTTTCGACAAAATACTATCCTTGGTACACTACCGCAAATTGGGCAGCCTCGTACAATATGAATACCTGAACACGATTCTATTGCTACCGTTGGTTTGCCGCATGTTGCACATTGAAGATGTTTTGGTACACAAATGTGGTTTGCTGTGTTAATTCCGCCGCATCTGGTGCATAGTTTTGATATTATTCTACAACGGATATTTACCGGATGACGTTCTCCGCATATTTGGCATATTGGGTCAGCTAAAGTGTTGCATGTGCATGTGCTTGATGGTTTTCCGCATTTTGGACATAAAATTTCTAATGACATATTTTACTTTACCCATCTATCTTAACTCATGCTACTTAAAAAACATGATGGCGTCTCAAATTATGTAATTCTCTAAACCCACCTACTTCGAATTTTGCTCTAAACCTTGCGAACTATCCCAAGTAACCGCATGTTTCCAACCTTTACGTCGTTTTATTTGTTCGTAGTATCGCCCATTTGGAGCGTAGCGGGGCAGTTGCCGAGCATTTCAGCATATCACCCTTTTAGGGTGTAACGCCTCGGAGCGAACGAATTTTAAGTATCAGTTCTTGGTTAATGGGTCGCGTTCGATTGTGACGGCGCGGTTTTTTTCGGTTTGTTCGCGGAATTTTGTGAGAAGTTTTGCTTGATTTTCGGGCAGTTTTTCTATGATTTTTTGGAAACTCTCTTTGGTGATGGCGTTGAGGCGGTGGTCGATTTCATTTTGCCGCAATCTCTCGCGAACAGATTCGGGAGATTTGTTCATCTTTTCCAATAATTTCTCTATTTGTTGCCCATCGGGGCGAATTTCGTTTAGAAGCTTTTGAGTATGATAGTCCAATTCGATTACGCCTTGGCGTTCCCTAATGGTTGATATTCGGGCGTTTTTCTTATCAAGCTCGTTTTCTTTTTCACGATTTTTCTCACGGATACGTTTTATTGCGTCAGGTGCTTGTTCGGGGTCGATACCATAATTTTCCTTGAAACTATGCAACGCGGTGCGAATATTCTCCT
>JAIRJY010000060.1 GCA_031260365.1 Nitrososphaerota archaeon
AATGGTTATGGTAAATGTGTGTTCCACATTGTGCTTGTGTCTACATTTAGGTGTGAACTATTTGTGAATTTTGGGATTAAAAGTTGTTGTGAAACTGTTCTAAGGGGAACTGCTTATAGACTTGGATGTGATGTGTTTGTTTTGCAGGTTGGTGATGATCATGTGCATGTTTTCGTTGGTTTGCATCCTGATTGTTCTGTTTTTAAATTAATTAATTTGTTGAAGTGTAACTCTGCTATAGACAACTGTTTTTGGCGTTTCCTGAGATAAAAAGTGGGCTTTGGAGGGGGTCATGTGACCTTGCAGTAAATTCTACCGTTCGTTTGGTCAAGTTAATGGTGAAACAATCAAACGTTACATTAAGCAGTCCAAACACCAAAAATAGGATTTTGAAGATACCGCAATCGCAAGGTTGCGGTAATTCATTTACACAGTTGACAGTCTCTAAAGAGTTTAAATTGGAAAAATTAGTGGTTTCGTGAGTTTGTGCTGTTGCACTCGCAGAAAATGTTTTCATTTAAAGGTTAACAAGCTTGTACCACAGGTATTTTTGAAAAGAAATGGTTTGCAAAAAGTTTATTGCAGGAACCTGCAACTATGAACAGAAAACATAAGTCATACAAAAGAAGTCTAATGGATATTTAGTGGCATATTCTGTTGTTTGTAATGACAAATCCTTATAATTGTCCTTGTTGCTATAACTTTTATGTGGTGCTTTGGTGTTCCACTGTAGAGCTTGTTCGTTTGTTTTAGTTGTTTTGTTAGTGTGTCTTACTTTTTGTAGTTTATCTGGTGTTGTTAATGCGCAAAGTGTTACTTTTTTAGCTGGGGATGTTTTTGCTATTCCTGTTGTCAATGGATCAATACAGTTTTCTGTTAACGGTAGTTATGCTAGTGCTATTTTAGAGAACGACACATGGATTTTTAGTAATTTAACTCTTAGTGAATCTCGTAGTTCTGGTTCTTTAACATTTTCAGCAAAAAACTGTGACGTTACTATACACTCATTTACCCCAAACCGTAGTGCTAGTAATAGTTCTTTTAATTCGTGTCGTATCAATTATAGCGTTGACGGCGTAGGTGAACAAGCGATAAATTTAGGGATTGACAAATCTAAACCTACTCATCATAGTGAGTGGGCTGTATATAATCAGAATAGCACATTTTTTGGTGAAGGAAAAGTTTGGAAATTACTACCTGATAACACTGTTATCGTTACAGGGCTTTCAGGTACATTAACTGTCATACGTTACGGTTATAGCTATCCCGTGGATGAGCGAGCGTTTTATTTACGGCACTCTGTAAGCATTTTAATCGGTATCATAGTTGCTTTCACTTTTGCATTTGCAACAATTATCAAATTAACAGCTGATAGAAACAAACCCAAGGAGCTGCTGGTCTAATGGTTTGGGAGCTACCTGTAAACATTGTATTATCCATCTATTTTATAGCCGCAGTTATAGGAGCCGCGTTAATTGTAAAGTTATCACGAGATAAAACCAGACGAATAAGTAATTTGCGTTTTTTTATTCAAATTTTTGCTGTTATCGGTATTTTTATGGGTTTAATTGTTGGTCCATTTAATCAGCCCCTTTGGGCACCGTTGGGGGTTTCACCTCGTGACCGACTTATAGGTGCTGAGTTTTTAGGTAACCAGCTACCTGACGGTCTCACGTTACCTGTACTTGCTTGTTATTATCCTAACGGTCGAACACTTACTTGTCCCGTGTGGCAACTGCAAGCATACATTTTTCCTTTCTGGGACTACCCACGTGGGTATGATGTGTTTTACTCTACTTCAGGTATAGAAAAAATAGGCATTGTCATAGGCTCTTTAGTTGTCGCATCTCTATTATTTGGTAGAGCTTATTGTGGTTGGCTTTGCCCATTTGGACTATTTCAAGATGTACTTTCACGAATACGACGAACAGTAAAATTGAAACATCGATCTTTTTCAGAGTCAACAAATAAAAAACTTGGACAATCACGATACATAATCATTGCGTCTTTTCTAATTTTAAGCGTAATTTTTGGTTCTTACTACATTTTTGGCACAGAACTCATACCTGGAACAATAACCGGTGGTCCCTATGGCACAGAAACAGGTATAGTCAGTAGCATAAACGAACCATTCTGTCTAGTCTGTCCAATGCGACCCCTCTGCTCACTATTACAAGCTGGAATAGGATCCATGAACTTTAGCTACATATCCCAAATAGTCTACGGACCCTTAGGAATAATCGGCGGATACTACTCAAGCATAAGTTTAACCGTGCTAATAATAGTGATAATACTCTCCCTAGCATACAGACGCTTCTGGTGCCGCATCTGCCCAGTAGGCGCACTAACAGCCCTGTTTAGCACAACTAAACCCTTCAAACAAATATCCCTAACAAAACTACAAAAAGACGAACAAAAATGCACAAAATGCGGCGTATGCAAACGAGCCTGCCCAACACAAGCAACCGACATGTACAACAAAAAAGGCGGAGACGTAACCGACTCCAAATGTATACTATGCGCTAGATGCATAGAAATATGTCCACACAAAAACGCTTTAAAAATAAACTTTGCCGGAAAAACAATAACAACATCCAAAGACCTACCCTAACACACTAACTAAAAAGTTATACCGTTAACTAACCAACAAAAAAACTTTAACATTAACCTAAACATAACCGCAAGAATCAAACCAAAAACAGCTTAAACTACGCTTCACTTCCAAAATCTGTATTTGTAGAAACCTTTATCAAGAAAAATTCAAGATGGGACTATGTGTTAAGTATG
>JAIRJY010000146.1 GCA_031260365.1 Nitrososphaerota archaeon
GTAACTCTGCAACTAAACTTGTTAACGGAAAAATGGTTACAGCCAGAGGATATAACCTCATAAACTAAAATTATTTACCAAATTATTTTTTTACTTTTTAGAGCGTTAGTGTTGTAAATTTAGTTTCTACAGGTACTCTACAGTAACATTTTATAGGCTGTCAAAATGTTAATAGGCTAATAATAATAGTTGTTGTTGATTATCGGATGGCTGGTTGTTTATGGCAAAAAAGACAGGGTTATTTGTAATATTATCTATTGTTATTGTAGCGGTACTTGTTAGTAGTGTTGTTCTTAACGATTTTTCGGTAAGTACGTCGCCTGAAGATTTTGTGCCAGATGGTACTACTACTTCTAGTACGTTACAAGTTGTTTTTTTTGATGTAGGTCAGGCAGATTGTATTCTTTTACAAACCGATAGCCATAATATGTTGATAGATGCTGGAAATTTGGGTCAGGATAAACTGGTCCTTAATTATCTGGCTGAATATGGTGTAACGGATTTGGATTATCTTGTGGCTACACATCCGCATGCAGATCATATTGGTTCTATGCCGTCTGTTGTCAGGGCAATGAATAGCGTGGGTACGGTAATAATGCCCGATAAAACTCATACAACAAAAAATTATGAAAATCTAATTAATGCAATAGACGAAAAAGGTGTACCTGTAACTATACCAAAAGCTGGTGACGTTTTTGAAATGGGTAATGCTGTAATAACCGTAATCGCACCAAATAGCGCTGTGTATAATGATCTCAATGATTACTCTGTTGTGTTGCGTGTTGATTTTGGTAATACAGTTTTCTTGTTTACAGGTGACGCAGACACAAAATCAGAGAATGAACAGTTAGCAAATGGTTTATCTCTTAAAGCAGATGTACTTAAAGTGGGTCATCATGGATCACGGACAAGTAGTATCCAGAAATATTTGGATGCTGTTGCTCCAAGTTACGCAGTGATATTTTGTGGCGCAGATAACACATATGGACACCCACACAAGGAATCGTGGACACGACTGATCGGTACGGGTGCTACAATTTATAGAACTGACGAAAACGGAACAATAGTTTTCGTGACAGATGGCGAAACAATATCTGTATCAGTTGAAAATGGCGTGGGATCTACACCGGCTGAAACAGTGTCGTTATCGTATATCGGTAATAACAATCGTCAAATATTTCATTTATCCACATGTTCATCTTTACCTCAAGAACAAAATAAAGTGTACTTTAACTCACGGCAAGAAGCAATAGATGCTGGTTATACATCTTGCAATACGTGTAAGCCATGATAATTGTTGACAGAATAGAAAACGCAATAGCAGTATGCGAAATTAACGGTAAAATGATGAAAGATATACCGCTATCCAAAATCAGTGACGGCGTTCGTGAGGGGGATGTCTTGCTGGATAATAGCGGTGATGGCTCTTTTTACATAGTTGATGTTGAAAAGACAAAACAGAGAAGAGATTACATAACAGAACGTTTTGAACGTTTGAAGGCAAAAAATAACATTAAATAAAACTTTTAAAATAGCCTTTGTTTCTATGATGTGTCTTACGTGTCTTTTGTTATTTGTTTTTGTTGTTAGTAACTTACTTTTTAATCATAAAGGTTAAAAGTGTAAGTTGGGTCTTGCAATTTAATCTTTGGATATGTGTTAATATGGTTAAGTCTTCTGTTATTTCTGGGTTCTACAAGCTTTCCCCTAAGGAACGTCTTGCGATTGTAAAAGATTTTGCTGGTCTAACTGATGACGAAGCTCGGCTTATTGGACAAACTTGTGCATTGCCAATTGATGTAGCTGATCACATAGTTGAAAACGTGATAGGTGTTTTTCCTGAACCTTTAGGTATTGGTACAAATTTTCTGATAAATGGGGTAGACTATTTGATTCCAATGGCAACTGAGGAACCAAGTGTTATTGCTGCTGCTAGTAATGCCGCAAAAATGGTTCGTGAAGGCGGCGGGTTTCATACAAGTAGTACGGCACCTATAATGATTGGTCAAATACAAGTTGTCAAGCTAGCAAATGTACATGAAGCTAAAGACAAAGTCTTAGCTGCCAAAGTTGACCTTTTAAAGAAAGCTAATGATCAAGATCCTATTCTTAATCAGTATGGCGGAGGCGCAAAAGATGTTGGCGCAAGAATAATAGACACCACCATGGGATTGATGCTTATTGTTGAATTGTATGTCGATTGTAGGGATGCTATGGGTGCTAATGCGGTTAATACTATGGCTGAAGCTTGCGCTCCTCTAATTGAGCAAATTACTGGTGGACAAGTTTATCTTAGAATTCTCACTAATCTCGCAACTAAACGTCTTGTACAGGCAACATGTACTATTCCTAAAGAAGCTGTTGGAGGCGAAGAAGTTGTTGAAGGTATTGCTTATGCGTCAGCTTTTGCAGCTGCAGATCCTTATCGTGCTGCAACACACAACAAAGGTGCTCTTAACGGTATAATAGCTACCGTTCTAGCTACCGGTAATGACCATCGTGCAATCGAAGCTGGTGCCCATGCATACGCTGCTTTAAATGGGCAATACACCTCATTTTCCAAATGGATAAAGGATTCTAACGGCGATTTAGTGGGTTCAATAGAGTTGCCAATGGCTGTAGGGTTAATCGGTGGTGCAGTAAGATCACATCCAATTGCAAAAATCTGCATGAAAATCTTAGCTGTACGGTCTGCTACTGAATTCGGAGAAGTTTTAGCTGCTGTTGGCTTAGCTCAAAACCTTGCTGCATTACGTGCCCTCTCAAGCGAAGGCATTCAACGTGGTCACATGTCGTTACATGCAAGAAATGTTGCAATTGCAGCTGGTACACCAACTGACCTTGTAGAAACAATTGCTGAACGCATAATCAAAGAAAAAGCTGTTAATGTAAACCGCGCTAAAGAAATACTTGATGAACTAATAAAAAAACCTTAAACTCCTTTTTTTGAGGAAATTTTTTGAAAATTTTACTTGACGAAATGTTTGCCGGCTTGAAAGAACATTTCGAAGCCCTGGGCTATAGCGTAATAACTGCTCAAGAAGTTGGACTAAAAAGCGTCAAAGACCGCGAAATAGTAGAATACGCAAAAACACATGATATGCTGCTAATCACCCAAGACGCTAAACCTGCAGAAATTGCAGAACTAACTGGCGTTAAATGTGTGCTAGTTTCAAACGCGTTAATAGCAAAAGTGGTTGACGAAAAAATCCGACAATTTTTTCCTTAACCTAAAATAAACTCGATTTTTATCAAATCAGTTTTTGTTGTTCTTCTCTCAAAAGAGCAACTGTTTGTTAGAGTGTTAACCGATATCTCCCCTTCTTATCTTCCGTAAACCTTCTTTTTTTGTTTTTGAATAGACAAATAAGGTTGTTATAACAATTCCACTTGTGATAACTGCTGCAATTGTGAAGACATACTTAAAGGAAAATTTAGATGTATTAGACGGCTCATTTGTAACATTTAGAGTTTCCGTAATAATAGGCGGCGTAACAGGTGGTATAGTGCCATTGTAATCTTTTGGTATATATTGTTCATTAATGGACAAGAGGTCGTATTCCCAAGCGTCTTTTCCGCCTATTACATATAAAATGTCATTAACAACTGCGATGCCAAACTGGTCTCGATATGTAGGCATATTTTTGATAGATGACCAGATGTCATCTATTGGATCATGAACCCAATTTGACAAAACTGGCTGTCCCGGACCGTCGCCTAATCCAAAAACATAAACTTTCTTAGGTGCATAAACACCTGTTGTCATACAACCCGTTGTAGTTAGTGTTGTTTTTCTATATACCTCTGGAAGGTTTTTTCCTTCATTCCACACATTAGTTATTGTATCATAATTCATAACTTTCCCTTTAGACATCAAAAAAGCATATTGATATTTGAAATAAACACTTATTTTATTATCTATTGCAACAGAAAAGACATCATAAATTTCGGCATATTCAATAATATCTTCTGGATGAGGTGTGCTGGTTTTTTGAATCCAATCGTCCGTAAGAGGATTATACATAAATAGATCACGTCCAGATATGACGAAAAGTTTTCCATCTACAAAATGAGCTTGAATACCAAGACCATTAAATGGACCATCTTTTTTAACACTCCAACTATCCGTAGCAATATCATAAACCTCAAGCACATTATATACTATGTATATTTCTTCTGTGTGATCAAGAAATTCGCCACCTATACAGTATATTTTTACTGTATGAGCGAAACAGGTGTTTTTTGACTGCGCCAAACGCGGCAATGCTTTCTCGATATTACCAAAACACGCAAATCGAAATCTATATCGGAGTGTAACAAAAATGACGCTCCGCCTTTTTATAAAAATATCCGTCTCTGCTGTGGGTGTTCACCATAGGCAGAGGCGTTTTTGTGTCGTGCGAAAATCGGGTCGGAACATTCCGCGCCGTCGGACTTTTCTAAAAAGGTACAACCCAGTTAATTTTTACTTTTTTGTTAATAACGCTCTAAAAATAAGAAGGGCGCACTTATACAATTACTGCGTAATTGTTCATACGGACAAGCATTATCGCATAATCTGTAGCAAAGGCATTGTTGCAGAGGGGGCGCGTTAGTAGTGGCGATTTATCACCTAAGCGCACAGATGATAAGTCGCGGTTCGGGTCGTTCCGCGACGGGTGCGGCGGCGTACCGTGCGGGAGAAAAATTGACGGTGGTGAGGTCGGCGGCATATCGTTCAGGCGAGGACTTGGGAAACGGGGGCGTGGGAATAACCCACGATTACACCCAAAAAAGCGGCGTGGTGTATAAAGGAATAATTTTGTCCGAAGGTGCGTCACCCGAATACGCGGATAGGCAAACCCTATGGAATGCTGTAGAAAAGCGTGAAAAACGCGCAGATGCCCAACTTGCGAGGGAAATAAATGTCGCTTTGCCGACAGCGTTTGACTTAGAGGAACAAAAAGCACTTTTACGCGAGTATATCGAGGAAAATTTTGTTGACAAGGGTATGATTGCTGATTTTGCTATACACCACATGAGAGCAGAAAATCCCCATGCTCACATTATGCTAACAACGCGAACCGTTACGCCTGATGGATTTGGTAATAAAAATCGTGACTGGAACAGTAGGCAACTTTTGGTATGTTGGCGGGAAAGTTGGGCGGATAAAACAAATCGTATGCTTGAGGAAAAGGGGCTTGAGGAACGTATCGACCACCGCACGCTCAAAGCGCAGGGCATTGACCGCGAGCCGACCATACATTTAGGGCATGAGGCGGCGGCACTGGAGAAAAAGGGCGTGCAAACCGAGCGGGGTAACTATAATCGCGAAATCGCACAACGCAATGATGAGCGCGCCGTTAAAAAAGCAGCGCAGGAACATGAATTTGTGGAAAAAGAAGCAAATAGTCATAGTGTCCGTAATGCACCGAAAAATAGTTGCGGTGATGCAGAGCGTAGTGCTCTGATGGTGGCGAAGCGCAATTTGTGGGAGATTGAGGCGCATCTTAAAGCTGAAAAAGCGGCGCAAATTGCAGATAAAATAGCGGAAAAAATGCAGGAGCGACAGAAAATCGCCGAGTATATGTGTGAATTGCAGGAAAATTATGTCGCGCTCGATAAAGAACTCTACGCAACAATACGTGAAGTTAATGAGTACAAACAAGAGATACCGCAACTGGATTACCTTGCCGAAAGTATGGATGAACACGCCCAAAATATTGATGTGTTGCACGGCAATGTGGCGCAAATGCAAGCGGAACGCCAAAATTTGCGCTTTTGGAAAAGCCAGCACAAAAACGCACTGGACAAAGAAATTGCGCTTGCCGAGGAGAACCTCAGGGTTGCATTGCATAATTTTAAGGAAAATTACGGTATTGACTACGAACAAGCCCCTGCCGCAATAAAACGTATTCGCGAGAAAAATCGTGAAAAAGAAAACGAGCGTGATAAGAAAAACGCCCGAATATCAACCATCAGAGAACGCCAAGGCGCAATCGAATTAGATTATCACACTCAAAAGCTCCTAAATGAAATTCGCCCCGACAGACAGCAAATAGAGAAATTGCTGGAAAAAATGAACAAATCCCCCGAATCCGTCCGCGACCGACTACTGCGTGAGAGAATCGTCTGTCGTCTAAATACCGTCTCCGACGAGAACTTTCAAAAAGTCATAGAAAAACTGCCTGAAAAGCAAGCAAAAATCTTAATCATCACACGGGAGCAAGCCAAAGAGCGCAAATTGTTGGTTGAAGCCGAAAAGGAACGCATTCTAATAATCGAGCAAAACCGTTAAAATTGAAAATGAAAAATTGTCGTACATATGTTGACAACTTTTTGGATATAGTGTATAATGTAATTAACAAGTTTGGGCGAGA